>CACZXZ010000017.1 GCA_902785325.1 uncultured Succinivibrio sp.
ACAAAATTCATGAAAAGTAGATTAAATAAGGGAGAAGAGAAAATCACCTAGATAGAATTTGAGTGATACTCTACATTAAATTAGGGGATTTAGGTATATAAGGTTACAACCGCTTCTAACTACATCGTTGATAGCGAATCTTTAGTTGGTAACGATATTGAAAAAGTAAAAACAGTAGCCTTAGATATTAAAGCTCAAGCTACAAATAATTTAGGCTCCGTAAGTAGTATCGTACTAGTATGTATGATAACCTTCATAGCCTCACATGCAATCGGATCTGGTACTATTATTTGGGTATTCATTTCTGAGATTTTTCCAAATTCAGTTCGTGCAAAAGGTCAGTCTTTAGGTAGCTTTACTCACTGGATTTTTGCAGCAGGATTAACGCTATTCTTCCCAATTGCAATTAGCTCTTTTGACGCTGGCTTCATCTTTGGATTCTTTGCCTTCATGATGGTATTACAATTGATATGGTGTGTATTTATGATGAAGGAAACTAAAGGTAAAACTTTAGAAACTATTGCAAGAGAAATGCAAATCTAGTAAAAAAAGAATAACCGCTGTTAGCTCCTAAATTCAAACTTAATTTAGGAGCTTGTTTATGATGATTTATCTTCACACAAAAAGAACTAAAAGATAAGTTTCTACCACCAACAAAAAACTTTTGTTCACTCACCTTTAGCCTAAGTTTAAATTATCTTTTACTGATAAATAATCTGTTCTAACTTATCTAATCTGTCATATAACTGATAGGACTCAACGGTGGAGAAAGTATCAAACTTAAAGACATATTTGTGCTTACTCTCATACTTAGGCCAACGCAATAAAGTCTTTTGCTTACCGTCAGTATTAGGATCCCCTGTTTTAATAAAGTTTACAAATCTCTTGTGAACAATATCAGCTACATCTTTTTGTAGATCTGAGGATTTCTCATTTAGAGTATTAAAGGTGTAAGGTAATTCACTTATGTGTGGAACTACACCATTTCTTGTCGAAAAATCAAAATGATAGGCATACACTTTGTTCTTTTCACTTAATTTGTCTAAAAAGATTTTAGTCCCAAGATTAAACATAATATCGCCTAAAAACTCTACTTGGCAAGTTAACACATCATGCTCTTTATCAATGGGGTAAAGCTCTTTTAAAAGTTGTCCTTTATCTTGTCCAAAGTGATTATTTAAAGCTTTGATAAAATCTTGCTCTTTGATACCATCTTGCACAAAGTTAATGCCTTCATGCGTGTTATAGCCAATCATCACCTCAACTTTTGGAAATTTGTGGGAAGCTAGTGCTTTGTAAGGATCATGTGGTAACACCACTCCATCAAAATTAGGTTTTAAGTAGTTATAAGTTTTACCTTTGATAAAGTCATAATCAAAGCTTGCCTGCGTTGCAAGTAGCATCGGATCTAATTGTCTTAAAAGGTTTAGACCTGTCTCTGAGTCATCTGCGCCAAAAGTTTTCGCTACATTAAAGCTATTTTTATAAGTTGTATATTGATTCTCTTTTGCAGTAAAACTTGAAAAAGGATAATTTAAAATAGTGCCACTTTGCATTATTGCTCTTTTAAATAAACCACGAGCTTTAGGACTTAAAAGCAAAGCTGACACACTGTAGGCTCCAGCAGACTCTCCACCTATAGTAACTTTATTAGGATCGCCACCAAACTCTCTTATATGGTCGTGTACCCACTCTAAGGCGCTAATCTGATCTAATAGTCCCCAATTACCAGTGGTCTTGTACTCTTTTAAAGTAGCTTTTGATGAGTAAAAGCCTAAAGCGTGCAATCTATAATTTAAAGTTACTAAAATTACGCCGTTTTTAGCAAAGCTTTTACCATGATAGATAGGTTGTGATGAATCACCAGAGACAAAAGCACCGCCATAAATCCAAACGTAAACTGGGAGTTTCTCATTTTTGGCAATATTACTTTTGCGATAAATATTTAAGCAAAGATAGTTGTTATCAAAAGAGCCAGTTTCTTGCTCAAAATTAGTTAAAAATGAATATTGAGGTACAATTTTGCAGAACTTATCGGCTTTAAAAGTGGATTTAAAAGCTTCTGCTTTTTGTGGTGGGGCAAAGCGCAAATCACCTTCAGGATTTTTAGCATAAGGAATGCCTTTAAATACCTCCACACCATTCTCTACTACACCTTGAATATCACCTAAAGAGGTGTGAACTAGTGGATTTGCATATACTTTTGTAGTAAAGCTTAGGACAATTAACAAGACTGTACAAAGATACTTTATCATTTCCTAAGCTCCTTTCATTATAAAAACTCTTGTAAGGACTCTAACACTACTTCAAGATTATTAGGATCCCCTATCTTAAGCTCTTTTTTAAACAAGGCACTTTGCGCATTTGCCAAAGAGCCTCTAAGCCAAGTCATTTGATGTTTAGCAAGGTGCGCTGTTGCAATCACACTAGCTTCAATCATCTGCTCTTTATCAAGCTTACCCTCTAAATATTCCCAAACTTGTCTATAACCTACACAACGCATAGAAGGCAGATCTAAGTTTAGATCACCCCTATCTTTGAGTTTTTGAACTTCGTCAATTAAACCGTCCTTAAGCATTTGATTAAAACGAATTCTAATCAACTCTCTTAAGTGGGTTCTATCGTCATTTTCAGGTAATAGGATATATTCAAGTCTTTCAAAAGGACATTGGCATTGCTTGTTCTCAAAAAAAGAGCTCATAGCACGACCTGTCATTTGATAAACCTCTAAAGCTCTTGAAACGCGCTGTTTATCATTAGGATTTAACTTTTGATAGGAAACAGGATCAATCGTTTTAAGCTTTTGATGCATAGCAGGCCAGCCAACTGCTAAAGCTTCTTTTGCAATAGCAGCTCTAACCTCAGGAGTGGTAGTAGGAAGTGGGGATAAGCCATCTACAAGGGCCTTGTAGTACATCATAGTGCCACCACAAATAACAGGAATGGCACCTCTTTGTTCAATCTCTTTTACTAATCTTATGCAGTCTTCTCTAAAGTTTGCTGCACTGTAGCTATCTTTAGGAGAGATAATATCAATTAGGTGATGAGGTACAGATAAAAGCTCTTCTTTAGTAGGCTTAGCTGTACCAATATCCATATCTTTATAGATTAAAGCTGAATCTAAACTTATGATTTCTATCTTAAGGTGTCTTGCTAAGGCTAAGGCTAAGGAAGTCTTACCTGAAGCAGTAGGACCTAAGATTACTATGGCTCTATTCTTCACTAGCACCACCAAATTTATAAGCTAATTGTTTTAAGTTCACTTGAACTGATGCACCTTCTACTTTTGCAAGATCTTCAATAGCATTGATATTCTTTAACACCTCACGAGGCATTAGCGCATTGTTCTGATGATTTTGATATTGAGCAATAACTAAAGACAACTGCAATGGGCAATGACCATCTTCAATACTTGCAAAAGCAGCACTAATAATAGGTAGTGCTTTTTGGCACAGTAAGGTTAAATTACTACCCTTAACACTTTGTGGGATCTTAATAATATCAGCTTTAGTTTTGGTAAAATTAAGCTCAAAACCACAACGCTGCAATGCTTTTGTAGCATTTTTAAGACCTTTAATTAAAGTATCTTCAAGTTTTAAACTAAAAGGAATAGTAAGTGCATAGGTTTGTACACTACTGTTCTCAACTTCTTCTGCATAAACTTTTGAATTTAAATAGCAATAGACTTTTTTAATATTTACAAAGTAGTATTTACCCTCTTCTTTTACTAAAGCGATATTGCTATCTACCATATCTAAAAAAGCAATCTTGTCAGTGCTTGTAAATAAATCAACCTCTTGTTTAAGATTTAAATTAGCACTAGTACCCACAGCTTGGGAGCTTACTTGGGATTTAAATAAATTGATATTGCGATTTACTTGCTCTTGATTAGATAAAGTACCTGCATAAGGAGATAGACTAGGGCTTGTAGCGCTAGTACCACCTTTATTACTGTTTAAACTAGTATTAGCATGAGTGATGACTGGGCTACTTCTATCTTTAACATCATTTAAATTGATAAATGATGACATTCCATTTGGAAAAGCTGGTAACTTATTACTATTGATATCAAAGCTAGTTGAGTGCATGGAAGGAGCTAAACTGCTATTTTGAGCATTAGTTGTAGCTGCACTTGTAGGAGCACTTTGCTTTGCACTCTCAGTAATGCCTGCGCCTAACAGCAGATCTTCACTAGAACTTATAGGACCTACCCCTGCCTTTTTTAGGGCTAAAACAATACTATCTACAATTAAATCGTGGACTAAAGCTGTTTCATGGAATCTTACCTCATCCTTACGAGGATGTACGTTTACATCGACAGCTTTAGGATCAATAGATAAGTACAACACGCATCTTATAGGTAAGGTTTGACCTAATACTTCATAAAAAGCTTCTTTTAAAGCATGAGTAACTACTTTATCTGCAATAGGTCTACCGTTTAAAAAGAGGTAAATTTGATCAGATACGCTTGCCTCAACAGGTGGTGGAGGTAGTAGCATACCTTCCATCTTTAAATTAGGATCTTCGCATAAAACTTTGATGCCATCGCAGGAGAAATCACTACCAATTAAAGTTGAGGTGCGCTGATGATCAAGACCTTGCTCTTTAGTTGATTTATTTACTTTAAGAATGGTTTTTCCATCAGAGATAAGCTCAAAGCCTACATCAGTATGAGCTAGTGCCACACGGATAAAAGTATCTTTGATTTTTAAAAATTCTGTTCTATCAGATTTTAAAAATCTGCGACGGGCAGGAGTGTTAAAGAATAATTCTGCTACATCTACAGTAGAGCCTGTAGGGTGAGCTGCTGGCATAATATTAGGCTCTTGCTCAGGACCTTCAACACTTACACTAAAAGCGTGCTCTTGATCTTTAGTTTTAGAGGTTAAAGTAAGTTTACTTACAGAGGCAATTGAGGCTAAAGCTTCGCCTCTAAAGCCTAAAGTGTGAATAGCAGCTAAATCCTCAACCGTGTAGACTTTTGAGGTAGCATGAGGTGCAAGCGCTAGGGCTAAATCGTCTTTTTCAATACCAACACCGTCATCACGGACTCTAATTAAAACTTTACCGGCGCTTTTGATTTCGCATAGAACTTTATTTGCGTGAGCATCTACTGCATTTTCAAGTAATTCTTTGACTACAGAGGCTGGTCTTTCTACCACTTCTCCGGCAGCAATTTGGCTAGCTAATTGTTTAGATAATCGTCTAATTACTGTCATAAAATTTCCTATGGTAGATATAAAACTTGACCTACCCGTAAGACATCACTTTTTAGATTATTAGTCTTTTTAAGAGAAGCTACACTAGTACCATACTTAGCAGCAATACCTGATAAAGACTCACCTTTTTTCACAGTGATACTCTGTTTACCTTTTAAAGAATTAGTACGAGCATAAGACTCTTGGCGGGACTTAATCTTTTGAGCTGGATATTTCTCGTAATAGGATTTAATACCTAAGTAAATTCTGTAAGCAATTTGCTTTTGGTAGTTAGGTTGATTTAACTGAATTTCCTCATAGCGATTTGACAAATAGCCAGTCTCAATCAGCAAGGATGGGATATCAGGAGATTTTAGTACCGCTAAAGAAGCTGAGATTGGCTCTGACTTTCTTACATGAGTAAAAGCTTTAAGCTTTGCTAAAATCTCTTTAGCAAGTAAATTTCCTTCAGAGCGAGAGTTTGTTGAGGACATATCCAAAATAGCCGTTGCTAAATATGGATTACCCACACTCTGATCCATAACCTCACCTGCGCCACCAATTAACTTAGTTTGTTGTTTTTTCTGTAAAATCTTACTGTTTTCTCTAGTAGCACGGCGCTCTGATAACACAAGTACACTAGCTCCACGCGCAGTAGAGCTTCCTGACTCTACAGAATCAGCATGGACAGAAATTAACAAGTCAGCTTTTCTTTTACGTGCAATTTCAGAACGTCTATCTAAATCAATAAAGATATCTTTAGCACGGATTAAAGTGCCTCTAAATTGCTTATTTGAATTGATGTAATTTACTAAGGCTTTTGAAATAGCTAAAGTTACATTCTTTTCTCTAACGCCACGTTTACCTATGGCACCAGGATCTTTACCACCGTGACCTGCGTCAATGGCAATAATAAAAGGTTTAGAAATTGACTTTACAGCAACAGGCACAGGAGGGGCAACAGACTCCTCAACTACATCCTCAATCTCTGCTTTGGTAGTTTTGGCTTTGGTGTTTTTTAAATTTTGACTTTGCTTGGTAGCTTTTTTAGCACTTACTTTATCTTGTTGAGCCTTTTTGTCACAAGCTGCCTTATAGTCTTTTCTTAATTTAGTTAAATCCTTTTGATAGGCTTTTACATCCTTAGGCTCCATAGTTCTAAAGCCGTCTTTAGTAGCCTTAGTATATTTGATAAATAAATCGCGCTCGTAGTTTTTAAGAGGCACACTAACATCAATTGCAGAAGGATCTTTTACTACTACAGTTTTGTTGTTTTGTGTTTTTAAGGTTGTGCCCTTTGTGTTCTTTTGTCTGTCTTTTGAGGTTGAGGTTTTATTAGCATGCTCAAAATCTAAAACTAAACGATAGTTTTTACTAGTTTTAGACGCCTCAAGAACAAAGGCTTTAGGAACAGAGCACTGCTTTAATGAAAATAGGTAACGTACGTCTTTTTTATCAAGTCTCTTTTCAAGAGCTATAACACAACTTTTAGCAGATAGATTTAAAGCTTTAGGCGCAGTTTGGTAGTTTGAAAGATCTCTTAGTCTCACCACAAAAGTATTCCCATCTTTACTCAAAAAAGTCGAGTAATTTGGTTTACTTTTTAACTCTAACACAATGCGAGTTTTATAAGCATTGTGGTAGGAGCGCATAACTTCTAAAGAATTGGCAATAGCACTTTGTGGTAAGAGTACTAAAACACTAATTACCACTGTAAAAGTTGCACAAAGACGATTTAAAAAAGACACTTTTTTATTAATTTAAATTCTGAACGATTGAATCAAGCTCTGCTTTACCTAATAAATTAGATTCTATCACAACCTGTCTTGATTGCTCTAAATAACTAAGTTTGAGTACGATATCAGGACTTGGTAGTACACCTTGAGCCTTATCAGGCCACTCAACTAAGCACACACAAGGCTTTGAGAAATAGTCACGAATACCCATATACTCAAGCTCTTCAGGATCTAAAAGTCTATATAAATCAAAATGATATATAGAGTAATTTTCAAACTCATAAGGCTCAACTAAGGTATAAGTTGGAGATCTTACCACGTCGTTATAGCCACAAGCGCCAATAAAACCTTTTGAAAAGGTGGTTTTACCTGCACCTAAATCACCTTCTAAGTTAATTAAGATACTACGTTGAAGTTTCTTGCATAAAGGCACGCATAGGGCAGATAGTAGAGTGCCTAATTTAACAGTTTGCTCTGCGCCTTTAATGGTAAAACTAACACTTTGCATTGATTAAATCTCTTACATAGTTACATAAATCTAGTGGCAAACAGCCTAAAACGCCTTCTTTACTGCCACATATTTTTCCTGCTCTTGCATGTACGCAAGCTGCTGCAATGGCCGCCATATCAAGATCTAAGCCTTGAGCTAAAAAGGAGACTATCATACCAGTTAAAAAGTCCCCTGAGCCACCGGTGGCTAAAGCAGGAGCTACTTCATTGATAATAGTTAATCTTTGACCGTCGCAAATTACAGTGCCAGCACCTTTTAAAAGTACTACACCACCATATTTTTGCCAGAGTTTATAACAAGAAAGCAAACGGTCTTGATTTACCTCTTCAATACTAATACCTAAAAGTCTAGCAGCCTCCCCAGGATGCGGGGTAATGATGCGATTTTCTTTATAGTAATTCTGCTCATATTTTGCTAAAACATTTAAAGCATCAGCATCATAAACAAAAGCTCTATCATTATCATCATCTAATAAAGCCATTAAAGAAGCTGTTTTTTCATTAACGCCTAAACCTGGACCTATAGCAATCACATCTGACCAAGCAACCGCTTTAGAGACCGCATCTAAATCTTCAAGATCAAGACTCATAAGTTCAGGGCAAACACTTAACATAGCAGAGACATTAAAGTTGTCAGTTGCAAGTTTTACTAAACCAGAGCCTGAGCGCAAAGCTGAGGTACCACAAATAATGGCAGCGCCACCCATTCCCTTACGACCTGCGATAATCAATACTTTACCGCTGTCAGATTTATTAAAGGATTTATAACGGGATGGTAACTCCTCTTTGATATCCTCGTAACTTAGTTTAACAATTGGCAAGAGGTAGCGTGGATTATTAAAGTTTAGGATATTCTCATAGTTACTAATATCTACGCCTAAAGAGGCAAACTCAATATCCCCCACAAAATCAACGGCTGCACCTGTAAATAAACCAGGTTTTAAAGCTAGCATGCACACGGTTTTATCAGCTTTAACGCAGACACCTGGTACACAACCTGTGTCAGCATCTACACCTGATGGGATATCCACACTTACCTTATAGGCTTTAAGTAAATTTATATATTTAATCCACTTGGCAATGATACCTTCAGGGGCTCTTTCAATACCAGTACCTAAAAGAGCATCTACAATAACATAAGGTTTACTAAAGGAAATTACGCTATTCTCATTAGTAAATTGACCGCTATTTGGTAATTCATATTCGATGCTACCACCAAATTTTGCATACATCTCGTAAGCTACACTAGCCTCAGAGCCTTCATGAGGGACACCTGTAGCAAACACGCGATGAGGAATAGCATGTTCTAGTAATAACTTAGCAACTATATAACCATCGCCACCATTATTACCTTTACCGCAAAAGATCCAAACCTCACGTAGTGGATTACATTCTTTTAAGATAGTTTCAAAAACTGCAGCTCCTGCTTTTTGCATTAAATCAAAGCAATGTCCGTTATGAACTCTAGCGTAATCGCGCTCTATTTGTTTTACCTCATCAGCGGTAAACACTAAGGTTGGAAGATTATTCTGCTCCATAACTTAATCTCTTTACTCTAAATTAGGCTCATTTAAATCTATGCCATTTGAAGCTAAAAGCACTACATCCTCAGCTAAGTGCTCTAAATCTGTAGGTTTGCAGGTAACTAAACTGTCATCTACAGCTACCATGCCATATTTATTTTTATCGCCCTTGTCTTTAAAGAGGTTATCCATATCTAAAGAGCCTACCACGATTACAGGAATATCCTCATAAGTCATCTCAAAACGGGTGATATCATCTGGTAATAAAGCTTCACTATGATCGTCTTCAAAAAGGTTTACAGGTGCTTTAAAAAAGCGTCTTATAAGGCAAAGTTTATCTTTAGTTAACACATCCTCATAAACGTTATAATCACATTTGTCATACTTTCTTATAGTGATGTCAAAAATCTCATCTACAAGTAAAGCTCCAAAATCCTGATAACTTAAAACATAAACTTTTGACACTTTTACCTAACCATTCTAGCAAGCTACACTAAAAATCTTTTTCACCTTTCTATTTTAGTGAAATTTTGGTGATTTTTCTTTGTTTTATCACGATTAAATCGAAGACTCTCTTAAAAAAATCTCATTTTGTAAATTCGCTAAAGCAATTTATGCTTTTTTTGTGGCACAACCATAAGTTTTAAGACATTTAACAAAAATATGGTAGATATAACTTTTTGTTTTTGCTTATACTCATTACAGAATTCAAACATGTACATAACATAAGAATATTTAGGATAAAAAAATGGAAATATTAGGTATTGATATTGGTGGTAGTGGCATTAAAGGTGCCATCGTTGATACTGCAACTGGCGAACTAAAATCTGAGAGAATTCGTCTTGTTACCCCACAGCCAGCTACTCCTGAAGCTGTGGCTCAAACCTTAAAAGAATTAGTAGATCAAATAGGTTACAAAGGACCTATTGGTTGTGGCTTCCCTGCTCGCGTAATTAACGGTGAAGTTCTAACTGCAGCTAACATCGATAAGTCTTGGATCAATGTAAAGGTTGAAGACTTATTCTCAAAAGTTACAGGTCAAAAGGTATTTGTTGCTAATGATGCTGATGTTGCAGGTCTTGCTGAATTAACCTTTGGTGCAGTTAAAGATTACAAAGGACCTGTACTATTTTTAACTATTGGTACTGGTATTGGCTCTGCTCTATTTATCAACGGTCAAATGTACCCTAATACAGAGTTTGGTCATATCAAATTTAAAGGTGATATTGCCGAGCACTATTGCTCAGATGCCGTTCGTGAGCGTGAGGAGCTAGGTTACAAAGAATGGGGCGAGAGACTTAATAAGTTCTTAGAGTATATTGCTTTTTTAACTCAGCCAGACTTTATTGTTTTAGGTGGCGGTGTTTCTAAGAAGTTTGAGAAATACGAGTCTAAACTTACCTTAAGCACTAAGGTTGTTCCTGCAACTACTCTAAACCTTGCAGGTATCATTGGTGCTGCTATGTATGCTAAATCTCATCTAGAGTAGTAAAACAACTAATCATGTTAGAAAAAGAGAGCTGTACAGCTCTCTTTTTAATGAATGCAACCTCTATTGAATAATCTCAACAGTTCTTTCACAAGAAAACCTTTCGTTAAGACGATGATGTTCTTGTAAAAAGTCTTTCCAAGCATTAGAAATTTCTTCTTCTGTTGCAATTTCAGACTCTACACCGTTACCGCTATAAATAAAAATATCGTCTGAATCTTCAATATCCTTCTCAAAAAGAAGTTTATCTCCTTGATTAAATTCAAAAATAATTGCTCTTGTAAGCTTACACGTATCTTTGAGTCGGTTGTTTTTATATAAACGTTGTGTTTCGTGTATTAGAGTTATTTTTGAAATTGTTTTGTCGACAATGATTTCTTTAGGATTTTCTCCTAACAAACTAAGAGCTTGTTTACCAGTTTTATTAAGCTCAAATATACCAATGTATTCCTCTTCACCTAAATAAGATACATCTCCAATAAAATTTGATAAATCGTAGGTTTCATCGCCAATGGTTATTTCAACAAGAATATAAATTACTGCTGAGCTTTCAAGGTCTGGAGTTCTATATTTTTTCAAACGTTTTCCAATAAACGGTTTAAACTCAGAACTTTCTAATTGAAGATTAGTCAAAGATATTTTTCCTTAAATTTCACTAAATAGGCTCTATTGCAGAGATCTTAATTTCTAGTCTTTGTGATCCCATGTAGTGGTTAATACATACATTGTAGACAGCACGCACTAGCATGTTTCTTACAATTGAACGCTCATTTGGGGTAGCGCGTAATTTAATGGCGCTAATTGAAGATCCTTCTTTAGTCCTTAATTTAAAGCGCAGATGACGATTACCAACTAAAGTTACTTCCTCTACCATAAACTCGCCATCAAAACTTGGCTCTTCAAAACCATTACCCCAAGGACCATATGCTTCAAGATCTCTTGCAAAGGCTATATTGATATAGTTTGAGGGTAAACAACCGTCTGTGTAAATCTCATCCTCACCTTTATCGCCTAAACACTCTTTAGCTACTTGATTGAATAACTCTTTGAATTTCTCAAAGTTATCTTTGCTAATAGAAGCGCCAGCTGCCATGGCATGACCACCATAACGAATCAAAAGATTTGGGCATTTCTCATTCATAGCTTGCAGTATTTTTACAATACTAAAGCCAGGGACGGAACGTGCTGATCCTGACAATTCCTCACTGTCGCCTGAGAACACAAAGCAAGGAACTGAGAATTTCTCTTTTATACGGCTAGCAATAAGTCCACCTAAGCCTACTAACCAGTTAGGACGGTATAGGACAATTGCTGAATTACCCTCTTGCAACTGAGCATCTTCACTTGCTTCTTTTAAGAAAACGCGCTCATAATCGCCACGTCTTCTATTACACATTTCCAAATCACGAGCTAGTATACTTGCACTAGTCTCATCATCAGTAAGCATTAAAGATACAGCAGGGTTATTCTCAAGTTTAATACGACCTGGAGCATTTAATCTTGGGCATAAATCATAAGCTATACTTACCGCGTTGATGGAAGGTAAATCTACTCTACAAGAAGATGCTAAAGCCTTAATGCCAACAACGCATTCACCTTTTTTAATCCTATCAAAACCGTATTTAACTAACTTACGATTATTAGGATCTAGTTGCATTACATCGCCTATGGTGCCTAAAGCTACTAAATCTAAAAAGCGACCAATCTTAGGAATGGCTTTATCATTATAAAAACCGCTATCTCTTAATTTTGCTCTAGTAGCTACTAGCACATAAAACAAGACACCTGCGCCACAGAGATTTTTTGATGGGAATTTGTCATTTGGCAATTTAGGATCAACAATGGCATCTGCAATTGGTAGAATCTCAGGAGTCTCATGGTGATCGGTGATAACTACTTTCAAGCCTCTGCCTTTGGCGTAGTCTATAGACTCTTTGCAACTTACACCATTGTCAACAGTTAAGATTAACTTAACTCCTTGCTCAATAGCTTTATCTACAGCTTCTGTGCTTACACCATAACCACCTTCATAACGAGATGGTACATAGTAAGAAACACTTTCTGCTCCTAGATCTTTTAAGCCTCTAACGCCTAAAGCAGTACCTGTAATACCATCCACATCATAGTCACCTGCAACTAAGATAGGATGCTTATGCTCAATAGCCTCTGCTAAAAGGGAACTTGCCTTATCAATATCATGAAGATCTTTAAAATGATGGATATCACTTAAATTGCACAGAATATCACTTTGCGATTGAATACCACGCCTTGCAAGAATTTGCCTTATGATAGGATCTTGAACGTATTCTTTAAGATGAGAGTCATCCACATTTGTTCTTCTAATAAGCTTCACGATAGATTACCTAGGTTTAGTTTCTTTTAAGTTCGATAAATTGCTAAATTTGTATCATTATATTTGCTTTTTGTACAAAATACTTATGACAAAGCCAAAGAATGAAAAAATATTGTAAGTTACTGTAAGTTAACCTAAATGTTTTAAGATCATCTTTATAAAGATGTACGGAATGCAAATAATGCTTGAACCTAGAATTGCAACTGCAGCCACAAAGAAAATAGTGTTCATTAAAAGTATGAAGAACTCTTTTATAAACCATCTTTTAGCTTTAGGATGACCTCTTTTTAAAGCCTCCCTATACCATTTTTTAGTTGCGACATAACTTGAAGGTACACCTTCACCAATTTCATACATTCTTGCAAGCTCATACATAGCTTCTACATGCCCTTGTATGGCAGCTTCCCTAAGATAGATGGAGGCTTTAATAAATTCTTGTTTCTTGTAGTAGTAATGAGCAAGCTTGAAGGCAGCGATAGGATCTTCAGAGTTTGCCCTTTTTACTAAAGCTTCAAACTGAGCTTTTTTCTCTTGCTCTCTTTTTTGCGCTTCTAAGTCAGGCGTTAAAACTATCATAAAGACCTCCTACCTAAAGGCATTTACTTTAACAACTAAATTTAATACTTATCCTTAATATTTAGTATAAAACACAAATAGTTAATCACAACCTATTTCTATAAAATTTCTCAATATTTAGACTCTTTTTGGAAGTTTTTATTAACTTTAGCTTTTCTCTATTAAGACATCGAATATCAACTAGAATTTTTGATAAAATAGCACTAGGAAAGAATAAGCTATGCAAATCAACGTATATCAAAAAAGAAGTCTTGTAATGTTACTGCCACTTGGATTATTGGCAGTAAGCTCTTATGCGCTTGATAAAAGAATTCCTTTAGGTATCAGCTTTGATATGCAACATATTCTGTTGCAATTTTTCTCCTTAGTAATGCCAGGTCTTTTTGCTATTGCAGTATCAAGCCTGATGCCAACCTCTAACCGCTTTTATCAATTATTAGCGGTAGGCTTTAATTACTCGTTTTTAACTTGTATCTCAAAGCTGTTTTATCAATATACCTTTACCCAACCTACTGCTATAGTAATTGCTTCTTTAACTGCTACCTTATTCTTATTACCAAGTAACGATTTAGATAGTGATAATGACAACATTACCTTTTTCTCCTTCTTATCAAAGGCAATTGGTATTTTACTAACCCCTTTAATCTCGCTAATCTGTTTCGTGGTAATCATTAAAAATGTGGAGCACTCTATTCTTATTACCTTTACCACAGTATTTATTGAGTCCACTCTATCCTGCATCTTTGTGCCAATCTATGAGTTTATGCTAACCTTTGGGTTTAGCTCTGTTTTAAACTCTGTGGTAAGCGTGCAGACTAATTCAGAAACCGTAAACGCCATCTTAAACAGTATTACGCTAACTAACTTAGTTTCTCTTCCTGTTATTATCTTAACTAAGGCTTTGTTTTCAGACTCCTACTCTAGGATCTTTTTAGTATTCTTAGCTTTAATTACTTGTCTATCAGCAAAAATTGGCTCTTGTATTTCTATTGAACTTGCCATCTTAATGTTCTTCTTCCCAGGAACTTTAATTGCTTTGTGCTTAAGCTCTGTAGTGGTATTCTTTTTCTGCTACAACATGCAACTGCAAACTTTTACAAGTTTCTACATGTTGTATGAACCTGATTTAGTATTAAAGAATTTAACTTTATTACATATCAATACTTACCATCATTACGCTATTGCTTTATCAGTTGTCTGCCCAATTCTTATTCAAATTGCCTTTTCTAAAATAGGTTTACTAAACCTTTTAAAGGACAAATTTAAAAGCTCTGACAAAATTGCAGGTTACAAACCAAGTCAACTTACTAATCCTGATTTACAACTTATCGCCATCCTTAAAGCTTTAGGTGGTATAAGTAATATTTGTAACACTTCTTTAATAGGTAATGAGCTTTATGTAAAAGTGTTTAAATACAAACGGATTTCCACCTTCCGTCTAAACCTATTTGGAAAAAACAAGATCACTTATCTTAGAGCTTTTAGTGAAGTAAAATTCTCATTTGGTCTTAATAGTCAGATAATTTATCAGCGCTTACAAAATATCTTAAGCGACTCAAAAAACTACAATCAAAGCTATATTTCTTTGACTAGACCTTTTGACATCAACGAATATCTCAATAATTTGCAGGAGAATTTAAATCGTGAGCAACAACACCGATTGGATCCAAATTAAACTAAGAACCACCAACCAATCTGCCGACACTATTGCAGAGCTTTTAGAGCAATTAGGCGCTCTAGCTGTAAGCTACACCGATGCTGAAGATTCTCCTATCTTAGAGCCAAAGCCTGGTGAGAGACGTTTGTGGCCTAATACTGAGGTTACTGGTCTTTTAGAGCAAGGTACCGATCCTAAACCTATTCTTGCTGTACTAAAGCAATTACTTGGCGATCATATTCCTATGGTTGCTACCACTTTAGAAGATAAGAATTGGATTAGAGCTTGGATGGATCAGTTCAAACCTTTAAA
Source organism: uncultured Succinivibrio sp. (assembly GCA_902785325.1). Lineage (GTDB taxonomy): Bacteria > Pseudomonadota > Gammaproteobacteria > Enterobacterales > Succinivibrionaceae > Succinivibrio. The sequence goes on from CACZXZ010000017.1 coordinate 15,355, forward strand.
GTTTGGTCAACATCTTTGGATTTGCCCATCTTGGCTTAGCGTGGATGAAAAAGACAGTGTTGTAGTGATGTTAGATCCAGGTCTTGCCTTTGGTACTGGAACTCACCCTACTACCTCCCTTTGCTTAAGTTACTTAGATTCTCTAGATTTAAAAGACAAGGACGTCTTAGATTATGGTTGTGGCTCAGGTATTCTTGCAATTGCAGCTTTAAAGCTAGGTGCAAAATCAGCTACAGGTGTTGATATAGATGAGCAAGCTTTAATAGCTTCAAAAGAAAATGCAAAAAGAAATGGAGTTGAAGATAAACTTCAACTAATTATGGGCACTGATAAAAAGCTAGATTTACCACAATTTCCGATAACTGTTGCTAATATTCTAGCAGGTCCCTTAGCTGAACTTGAGCCTATCATTGCAAGTCTTACTCAATCAGGTGGTAAGCTTGCCTTATCAGGTATTTTAACAGAGCAAGCAGATAGCGTAATTGAAGCCTACTCAAAAGACTTTGTAATGAATAAAGTAAAAGACTTAGATGGTTGGGCACTACTTACAGGAACTAAAAAGTAACTTTTCACCGTACATCAATTAAAATTTATAAAAACCTCTAAACAGCATAAACAAAAGCGTTTAGAGGCTTTTTCTACTCTATTAACTGCTAAATACTAACTAGTTAGCTGGTAATTCATTTAGCTTATGTTGCAACAGATAGAACGGGTAATTTACGATATTGCCAATTTTTTGGTATTCCTTTTGCGACACTAGCATGCCTTCTTTTACTTGATTTGAGAACTTTACTAAAAAGGCATCTAAAGATGAGTGATTGTCAATTCTTGAGGATTTAACCTCAATGGCTACTAACTTTGAATTACAAGGTACTAAAAAATCAATTTCATAATAATGAGCACTTTGCTCTTTATTCCAAGTATGGTAAAAAAGAGAACTTCCACTTGAAGCAATCAGTTGCGCTACAACATTCTCATACAAGAAGCCTAAATTTGAAGGCAATTTGTCAGATAATAACTTGGTGTAAATATCTTTATCAACACCATGTCTTGAGCCGAACATTAAAGACACAAACAAGCCTATATCAGCAAGATACAATTTAAACTTATCAAGCCTTTTACTACTTACTAGATCAATTGAAGGTGAACTTACGTCATAGCAAGTAAGTGTTATTTTGGAATCAGCTAAAGTTAAAATTTGCTCTAATTGATTATCTTTACTACTTCTCTTGTTAGTAGCTTTTGAAATCACAAATTTTTTAGCATCCTTTGACAGTTGAGAAGGAATAGATTTGTAGATTTCTGACAAGGCGCCTGTCTTATCTATCTTATATAGATCCTCAAGATATAAGGCAATGATATTTTGCTTTACAACTTCAATCTGGCTAAAACTCTTTTTATTTAGGTACGCTTCAACAACTTGAGGCATACCGCCAAGTGCCATATACAATCTAAAATCTTTCATCAGCTTACGATTTAGATCTTGTCCTATAGCAACCTTTTGCTGATAGATTTTGTCTAGTATTGCTATTTTATTTGGCTCAACAGCCTGTAAAAACTCCTCATAGTCTAATGGATACAGCTGTAGCTTCATTTCCTCAGAAGGAATCAAAATATCTTTAAGATTTTGACGAATTGAAATTAAAGATCCTGTCTCAATAAAGTGATATCGACCATCAGCAATTAAATGCTTAATTGCTTGTCTTGCCTTTGGAAACAGCTGAATTTCATCAAAAATAATGACTGATTTGTAAGGCTCTATATTAGAATTTGTGACCGCACCTAATTTAAAGTAAAACAAATCAAGATTGGTAAGATCATCAAAACAGGCTAACACCTCTTTTGTAGTATTAGAAAAGTCGATGAATAAAAAGCTTTCATACTCATTTTTAGCAAAGGTAACTGCTAACGTAGTTTTGCCGACACCTTTAGCACCTTCAATTAACAAAGCATAGTCATTAGCATATTGCTGTTTCCAGGTTAACAACTGCGCATAAGCTTTTCTTTTGAAGATCATAGTACCTTCCATTCAACGATGCTCTACTGTCTTTTAGTATAGAAAACTATTAGTTTTATATCAATTATAAATAAGCCATTTTTGCATTTATTCAAGATCTTTTTTTATCCAATAATGACATTTCTTCAAGATAATATTTGTCAATTTATGTCATTTCTTCAAGTTAATTTCACGCAAAATTTTACATTTATTCAGCATCATATTTTTTTAGAATGAGCCTTTATGAAAACTTCTTCATGTTATTAAAAGGTGCAAAGTTGCACCTTTTAATAAAGACTTGCACTGTAATTGATTATTATGTGTTAAACCCCACAAGTTTTGTTGCAACTTTCTCAATACAAAGTGATACTAGACTTAACCTTTTGTTAAGTACAATGAATTTCATAGGAGATTTACTATGGGCGCGATGTCAATTTGGCACTGGTTAATTCTATTAGTTGTAGTTGCTTTAGTTTTTGGCACTTCAAAACTTAAGAATGTAGGTAAAGATCTTGGTGGTGCAATCAAAGGTTTTAAAGAAGGTATGAAGGAAGCTTCAGACGAAGTTTCTTCAATTGATAAACAAATGACTAACAGTGTAGCTGAAAAGAAGTAATCATGAGCTTTATAGGTTTTGATGAGCTTATTATCATCGTGGTTCTTTCACTTGTCGTTCTTGGACCACAACGTACCTTTAAAATGGCGTTTGCAATAGGTGGGGTTTTCTCTAAAGCTAGAGCTTATTTAAACTCTGTTAAAACTCAAATGGGGTTAGATGAGTTAGATCAAGTAAAATCCAGCCTTAAAGCAAATGACTTTTCAAGTGCACTAAAAGTCTCATCTCCAAAATCTAAAACAAAGACTGATCCAAAACAAAGATTATGGACAGTCGATGTAAATGAGTTTTCAGAGCCCGCCTCTACTCAAGGTAATGAAAATTCAGATAAAGACATTGATTTAGAACGTAGAATTTCATCTTTAGAAGCAGAAATAGCAGCATTAAAGCAACAAATTGCTACTAAGTGAGTGTGCTATGACTAATAATACAGAAGCCTTAAAAAGCATGAGTCTAACAGCCCATTTTTTAGAGTTAAGAAAACGTATCGTACTGATATTATTAGGCTTAATATGTTGCACTATTGCTCTTTCTCCTTTTACAAATACTCTCTTTGAGTATTTCTCAAAACCACTGATGCAGGCTTTGCCACAAGGAGCTCAGTTACTTTCCGTTAGTGTTATTGCACCTGTTCTTGGTCCACTTAAAATATTACTATTTTGTGCTTTTTGCCTATCTCTTCCTTTTACTGTTTATCAAATTTGGATGTTTTTATCTCCAGCCTTATTTAAGAAAGAGAAAAAATTTGTGATTCCGCTTGTTATAAGCTCACTTTTGATGTTTGCATCAGGCGTTGCTTATTGCTACTTTGTAGTCTTTGGTTTTCTTTTCACCTTTATTGCCTCTTTTAGCCCTGATGCAATTAACTTTGCTCCAGACATCGATTCTTATTTAAGCTTTGTGTTACATATGTTTATAGCTTTTGGCGCAACTTTTGAAGTACCAGTTGCTGTTACTTTATTAGCATCCATGAATGTAGTCTCACTTGAAAAGTTGAAAAAGTTTAGACGCTATTTAATTGTTGTAGCCTTTGCTATTGCAGCTGTGTTAACCCCACCAGATATTGCTTCACAATTATTATTAGCTTTACCAATCATTATTCTTTATGAAGTTGGTATTGTTATTGCCACTATATTTTGCAGAAGAAAAGAAAGTCTTCCAAAAGAAGATCTTGCATAAATTTTCTTTAAGCTACCTTCTATTCTTTATTTTAGAAAGTGCTGTTTACAAGAACTAGCCTTCAGCTGATAGTGATATTTCTTTTATTGTTGCCTTGTTTTGACACACTCATGCACCTTCATTCAACAAATTGCCTATTTTTTAGCAAATGTTGCACTTTAAACTATTTTTCCGATAGTTTACGTTGTACTTACAACATATATGTGGTACTTTAAACATAAAGAACAACAAAAGTTTTATTTAGGAGCTTGTTATGGCTATTAAATCTATTTTATCTATGAATGCTTTTGATCAAGCAAATTTTGATAGTCTACCAGAGGATGTAAAACCAGAAACTAAAAGACGATTAGATGTTTTTGGCTCTGCATCAGTCTTATTTTTCCAAGAACCAATTGAGGTAGTCAAAGGTGAAGGATGTTATTTAATTGATGCAAAAGGCACAAAATATCTAGACTGTTACAACAACGTTGCTTGTATTGGACATGGTCATCCTCGTGTAGCTGAGTATGTAGGCAAACAATTAGCAATTGTTAATACGCACACCCGCTACTTAAATAAAGTTGTTGATGATTATGCAGAAAAACTATTAGCAACTTTTCCAAAGCCATTAGACAAAATTGCAATGACTTGTACAGGCTCTGAAAGTAACGACTTAGCTTTACGCTCAGCCTTCTACTACACTGGTGGTAAAGGTGTTATTGTAACCTCTGGTGCCTACCATGGTAATTCTTATTTAACCACCTTTGTATCTCCATCAAGCACTAACGGTAAAATTACTTGCGACTTTGTAAAAACAGTTCCAGCTCCTGATACTTACCGTATACCAAAAGACCAACTAGCTGATAAATTTGCCAGTGATGTTGAAAAAGCAATTGAAGATCTCGAAGCTTCAGGTATTAAATTTGCAGCCTTACTTATTGATGATATCTTTTCATCAGACGGCGTATTCTCAGATCCAGAAGGTTTTATCAAAAAAGCTGTTGATGTAGTACATAAGCATGGTGGTGTCTATATTGCTGATGAAGTTCAACCTGGATTTGGAAGAACAGGAAAAATGTGGGGATTCCAAAGACACGGGGTAATACCTGATATTGTAACTATGGGTAAACCTATGGGTAATGGTTATCCAATGTCAGCAATGGTTACTCGCAATGAAATTATTGATGCTTTAAAGCAAACTGGTTACTTTAATACCTTTGGTGGTACCCCAGGAGCTTGCGCTGCTGGTACTGCGGTTTTAGAAGTACTAAAGGAAGACAATTTAATTGAGAATGCAAAAGAAGTTGGCGATTACTTAAGAGATGGCTTAAGAGCCCTTAAAAAGGATCATCCTTGCATAGGAGACGTAAGAGGTACAGGTTTATTTACTGGATTAGAACTTGTAAAAGATCCTGAAACTAAAGAGATCGATCCAAAAGGAGCTACACTTTTAATCAATAGACTTCGCTACAACAACGTACTAATTGGTGCTGCAGGTCCATATGGAAATATTCTAAAGATCCGACCACCACTACGTTTCTACAAAAAAGATGCTGACTTCTTTATTGAAGCTATCAAAAAATCTTTAACAGAAATTCACCTTTAGAAATGAAAGTGCGCTAAATCAAAGATTTGGCGCATTTTTGACTTACCTAATACTTTTACATTTATCCTCAAAATTCTTGCATGTAATTCTTTCTATTAGCAAAGCCTTGCCTATACTCATAATATAGACTAAGGATTTTGCATGAAGAAAAAAGACAAAGCTAAAAAAGAAAAGACTAAAACTAGTTTTCAAAAGAAAAAACTTGGGCTTGCAAGAAACGTAATTGGTGCTGGATTTACTAGTTTCTTTACTGATACTGCCACAAAAATGATTTACGCTGTAATGCCGATGTTTTTACTCTCAATTGGAGCGAGTGCTACAGCTATTGCTTTAATTGAAGGTATTGCTGAAAGTACCGCTGCTATTCTTAAAGCTATCTCAGGCTATATCAGTGACCGTATTGGAAAAAGTAAGCCTTTTATGATCATAGGTTATGGTCTTGCTTCCTTAGTCTTACCTTTATATGCCCTTGCAACTTTACCTATTCATGTATTGCTAATCCGCTTTACAGAGCGTGTTGGTAAAGGTATACGCTCAGCTCCTCGTGATAGCTTAATTAGTAATTCCATCAAAAGAAAAGTTGCAGGTAAAAGTTTTGGATTCCAAAAGGCTATGGATGACAGTGGTGCAGTGTTAGGACCACTACTTGCTTGTCTTATTCTTTATCTGATGCCTGGAAACTACCACTTAGTATTTTTATTAGCAGTGATACCTGCAATTTGTGGTGTAGCTTGTGTAGTGTTCTTTGTAAGAGAAGTACACCTTAAAAGAGAGCATCAACAACAAGATGCAAAATTTAAGTGTTCTCAATTTAAGCAATTGCCAAAAAAGTACTTTCAATTTTTGTTGGTGATCTTTATCTTTTCCCTTGGAAATTCCTCAGATGCGCTCTTACTTTTAAAGGCAGCAACCACAGATATCAATCCTATCTTTGTGCCTTTTATCTTTATGCTTTTTAGTACTACCTCTGTGTTATGCGCTATGCCGGTTGGAAAATTGTCCGACAAAATTGGCAGACCAAAACTTATGGCTTTAGGCTTTTTGATTTATTCTTTAAGTTACCTAGGCTTTGGTCATTACGACAACTTTTTAGCTTTTATACCATTGTTTATCATGTATGGTATTTACAGTGCACTAGCAGATGTTTCCCAAAAATCCTTAATCTCAGATATCACGACACCTGAAACTAAAGGTACAGGCTATGGTTTGTATCATGCAACTTTAGGTTTAACCTTGTTGCCAGCAAGTTTCATAGGTGGTTATTTATACGATCATGTAAACAATCAAGTACCTTTCTATTTTGGCTCTGTAACAGCCTTTATTGCTTGTATCTTGATGTTCTACTTTTTCAGGAAGGATTAGGCTTTTGCCATACAACAGCACCGCAATTACAAGTTGTATGGCATAAAGACAGACATTTGACTAAGCATTTTCCTGCTCAAAATCTTTGCGCATTAGCTCTAAAGCTCCTGCACACTCAGGTAAAACCTGACCCCCATCAATGACTAAATTATGGCCATTGATATACCAAGATTCTTTAGCTGCTAAAAATAAAGCTCCATTAGCAATTTCAAAACCTGTGCCTAATTTACCTACAGGAACTGATTTACACATAGAGTTAACATATTCTATGCCTAAAGATTCAAGACCTTCTGTTAGTACATTGCCGGGAGATACTGCATTAACGGTAATGCCATATGGAGCAAGCTCCATAGCAGCTGTATGCATAAAACCTAATTGAGCTGCTTTACTTGCACCATAATGAGCCCAACCTGGATATCCTGTGATAGGACCTGTAATAGATGAAGTCAGAATAATTCTGCCATAACGTTGCATCTTCATCTGCTCCATTACAGCCCAAACAGCATGAAAAGTACCTTTAACATTGATATTCATGACATAGTCATAATCTTGATCTGTCATTTTAGAAAGTGGTACTTGAGGAATTACACCTGCATTAGAGAGTAAAATATCAATAGAGCCAAAGGTATCAACTGTGGTTTTTGCAACCTTTTTCATATCATCAAAGACACTTACATCGGCAGCTATTGCTAAGGCTTTGCCTCCATCTTTTTCAATTAAAGAAACCACTTCATCTAAGGCACTTTTACGTCTTGCTACACAAACTACATTACAACCTTCACGACCAAAGGTTAAAGCCATAGCTTTACCAATACCAGCGCTGGCACCTGTGACAATTACAGTCTGACCTTTTAACGAAGAAAACATCTTGCGCTCCTTATTTTAAATAGGTACCAGCTAAATACTCGTTACACAATCTAACGGTATCCCTAGTTACATTAGCGCCTTCTTTAGCAGCAAAAGGAACCTCACTGTGACTTGCGCACCAAGTCATAAGCTCAATACGCCTTAAGATAGAAAAAGTAGGTAATAAAGATTTTTCGTAAGCTGACAACTTATTTACTTTCTCATAACCTTTAACCCAAGCTTTAGCTAATTTAGGTGCATCAACAGCCTGATCCATAAAACTAATTGCTGCTGCAAAGTCAAACAAGTACCAACCAAAGCCCATATCATCAAAGTCGATAACATGTAATTGGTCGCCATCTACTAATAAGTTTGTAGCTCTGCAATCAGAATGAATTACCCCAAAATTCTCATCATTGATGCCATACTCATCTAAGATTGGCTTTACAACATCTAAGGTCTTACCTACAACTTTTTTGTCATCTTCACTAAGCCCCACTCCTTGATGCCAATCTCCCCAGTAAGCATGCTCACCGATAATGCCGTCATAATCCCAAACACGTCTTGTAAACCAAGATGGTCTTTTCCAAGATCTAGCTTGATTGTGCATCTTGGCACTAATCTCACCTACCACTTCAAACCAGTGATCTAAGCCGGCTAACTCTAAAGTAGGCTCTTTACCATTAAGTTTTTCAAACGCTACTACCATGCGCTCTTCACCAGCATCAGTCTTAGTAGTTGCAACATATTCACCATTAACTAAAGGTACAGGCTTTGCTGTAGAAATAGTATGTGAATCATAAAGAGCTTTTACCCAAGCTAATTCTGAACGAATAGCATCTTTTGTGGAGTAATCATTACGTTGCACTCTAATGATGATCTCCTGACCTGTTTTAGGATCACTTGCACTAAAAGTTGCGTTTTCAGATAAATTGATTAGTTTTGCTTGTGCTTGATCACTCATTCCCCATAAAGGAAGAGACTTATTTACCATCTTAGTTAAAGCTGCAACTGTTTGTGGCTCATACTCTTTGCTCATATTTTCGCACCTCTAATGTTGTACTTAATCTAAAGAAAATGTTGTATCTTTATCTTTAACATATATCGATGTTGCACTTCAGTCAATACAATTATAATTATTTTGGCATTTAAACATTTTTTTATTGTATTTACAACATTTGTGTTTTATATTTTATACAACATCAACATTTCTCTGAACTAAGTAACACTATTAGGAGCGTTTTATGACAATGTTAACTCGCCGTTCTATTCTTAAAGCTATAGGTGCATCCTCTTTATTAAGCAGTCAAGGACTTTTAGCTAGTAAAGCTTTTGCAGGAGAAAGAGATGATCAATTAAACATCTTATGCTGGGAAGGCTATAACTCTGCAGAGGTGTTAGATCCTTATCGCACCTTAAAATCAGCCAACGTTAAAGCTGAATCTGCAACAAATGATCCAACCATGGTAAATAAGCTTCGCGCAGGTGAAACTAAGGTGTGGGATCTTATAAATGTAAACAATCCTTGGGCTCGTAAAATTTTGTTTCCTGAAGGTTTAATCCTTCCTTTAGATAAGGATGAATTTGCACCATTCTTTGACAAGATGCTACCAACCTTTAAATTTCCTTACGATTGGGCAATGTCCGTTGATGGAAGTCAATTATTAGGTATGGCTCAGCGTTTTGGACCTTTTAATTTTGTGGTTAATACCGATAAGATCTCAAGAAAAAGTGCTGAGGAAATTGGGTGGAAACTCTTTACCGATCCTGCCTTGAAAGGTAAATTTGCAATTCAAGAATCAGACGATTGGAACGTTGCACATATCTTTGCTATTGCAGGTATAGATCCTTATAAGGAGCATACAAAAGATGAAATGGATGCTTTTGCAAAAATGAGTAAATACATCTTCTCAAATGCTAAGTTTGTAGGAGACATTGCAGCGGTAAATCAAGGCTTAGTCAACGGTGAAATTGATGCTTATATCTCAGGTGGTACCTATACTGCATCTTTAGCAAGAGCTGAAGGTCTATCAAACATCAGAGCTATATCTCCTAATAAAGATGCCTACATGTGGGTAGAGTTAACCTCTGTTGTAAACAATCCAAACAAAACTCCACTTGCTTATGACTTCTTAAAATATGTACAAACACCAGAGGTTGCACATACTGTAGCTTTTGCAGAAGGCACCTTCAATCCAGTTGCACAAATGGGAAATAAGGAGTGTTTTAATCTGTTCACTAATGATGAATTAGATGCAATTCAGTATGACTCTCTTGAAGAGGAAATGTCTCGTTCAAGAGCTTACGATATTGTTCCTGACTACGATAAAGCTCATGACATTATGGTAGAAGCTAAACGCAATAAAGGATAAATATGAATTTTGATATGAAGAGATCTTAAAACTAAGATCTCTTTTTTTGTCTTATCAGCTGTTCACCAAACTAGAACAATTTGCAAAAATGTTGCACCTTAAACAATAAACTCTGCACCATTCCAACAATATTTTTAATAAATATATCTCAAAATAACACTTTTTGTTGCACGTACAATATTTCCATTGTTAGATAAACACAACACAAAGATTTAATCGGAGAAAAATATGACAGATTTAACCAGAAGAAGTTTATTAAAAGCATTATCAGCAGGAGCAATTGCCTCAAGTTCTCTTTCAGTAGCAGCTAAAGCTTTTGCAGTTTCAAGAGAAAAAGAATTGAACATTTTATGTTGGGAAGGATATAACTCTGCTGATGTATTAGATCCTTACAGAAAATTAAGAAGTGCCACTGTTCACGCTGAATCTGCCACCAACTCCCCTACCATAGTAAATAAGCTTCGTGCAGGCGAAACTAAAGTATGGGATTTAATCAATGTTGATAATCCTTGGGCCCGTGAATTCATGTACCCAAATAATTTGATTTTACCTTTACCAATTGAAGAGTTTGCCCCTTACTTTGACAAGATGTTGCCATTCTTTAAATACCCATTTGATTGGTCTATGTCAACTGATGGTACTAAGTTACTAGGTATGGTGCAGCGCTTTGGTACTAATAACTTTGTGGTAAATACCGACAAAATCTCTCGCAAGACAGCAGAAGAGCAAGGTTGGAAACTTTGGGCAGATGACAGCCTAAAAGATCGCTATGCTATCAATATTGCAGATGACTGGAACGTTTGTCATATGTTCGCTATTGCAGGTATCGATCCATATAGAGAGCACACAAAAGAGGAAATGGAGCTTTATACCAAAACTTGTAAGAGAATTTTTGCTAACGCTAAGTTTGTTGGTGATATTGCAGCTGTAAACCAAGCTTTAGTAACTGGTGATATCGATGTTTATCTATCAGGTGGCACCTATACTTCATCTCTTGCAAGAGCTGATGGTTATGACAACATTAGAGCTATTTCTCCAAATAAAGATGCTTACATGTGGATTGAAATTACCTCCCTTGTAAACAATCCTGAATTATCACCTCTAGCTATGGACTTCTTAAAGTATGTTCAAGAGCCTGAAGTTGCACATACTGTAGCCTTTGCTGAAGGAACCTTTAACCCTGTAGCTCAAATGGCAAATCCTGAGTGCTTTAAACTCTTTACTAAAGAAGAGTTAGACATCATTCAATATGATTCTCTTGAGGAAGATTTAACTAAATGTAGGGCAGATGACATTATCCCTAACTACGATGAAGCTCATGAGATCATGGTCGAAGCAAAGCGTGTAAAAGGTTAATTAAAACTTAATACATTGATAAAGGAAACTTGTAAGTTCGGAGGTCGTATGACTAATTTAACTCGTCGTTCATTGATAAAAGGTCTTGGTGCAGGTGCATTACTTTCATCTAACTTGTCAGTAGCTTCTAAGGCTTTTGCAGGAGAGCGAGATAAGGAACTAAATATTCTTTGCTGGGAAGGTTATAACTCAGCTGAGGTGCTGGATCCTTACCGAAAATTACGAGGCGCAACCGTAAGCGCAGAATCAGCTACAAATGATCCTACCATGGTTAACAAGCTTCGTGCTGGTGAAACAAAGATTTGGGATCTAGTAAACCTTAACAACCCTTGGGCTCGTAAAGCCTTGTATCCAGAAGGGTTAATTACCCCTCTTAACAAAGAGGAATTTGCTCCATACTTTGACAAGATGATGCCAATCTTTAAATACCCTTATGATTGGGCTATGAGTGAAGATGGTAAAGAGTTATTAGGTATGGTACAACGTTTTGGTCCTTACAACTTTGCTGTTAACACCGATAAGATCTCCCGTAAAACTGCCGAAGAACAAGGCTGGGCTATCTTCCGCGATGACAGTTTAAAAGGTAAGTACGGCATTAACGAAACCGATGATTGGAACGTAGCACACCTCTTCATGATTGCAGGTATCGATCCTTATAGAAAGCACACAGAAGATGAACTTGAGACCTTTAGGGAAACTTGCAATAGGATCTTTGCTAATACCAAATTTGTGGGCGATATTGCAGCTATGAACCAAGCTCTAGTAAACGGTGATATTGACTGCTACATCTCAGGTGGTACCTACACAGCTTCTATAGCAAGAGCTGAAGGTCTTGAGAATATCCGTGCAATTTCTCCACTTAAGGATGCTCTAATGTGGGTAGAGGTAACTTCTATTGTGAATAATCCAGTTCACTCTCCTCTTGCAGAAGACTTCCTAAAGTATGTTCAAGATCCAACCGTATCTCATACAGTTGCCTTTGCTGAAGGAACCTTTAACCCTGTAGCACAAATGTCAAATCCAGAATGCTTTAAGTTATTTACTAAAGATGAACTTATGGCAATTCAATATGACTCTCTTGAAGAAGAGATGTCTCGTTCAAGAGCATACGATATCGTTCCTGATTACGATAAAGCTCATGACATCATGATGGAAGCTAAACGTACTAGAGGATAATTATTCCTATATTGCACAATCTTGCCGGCTATATGCCGGCTTTTTTGTCTAAAACAAGGCAAAAGTATTGCTTGCGCAATCAAAGTGCAGAGTTTGCACCAAGATTTTTTTTGCCCGTCTTTTGAAAGTTCCACATCCACTTACAAAATTAAATTATTTATATAAATCAATATGTTATAAATGTAATTCTGCATTTACATGATAAATTTGATGTAAATTCAACATTTTTTATAGTGCAAATGTTTAACCTAAACATAATTATGTTGTATCTCACACATCATTGATGTACTTTAAAACCATGAAGCTTGGGAACCAATCCAAAATTCTAAAATTCAATCAATACTATAAAAATAATGGAGTTGCTTATGATTAGCTCTAAAAACGAAGTTACCCAGAATGTAGCTGAAGAAATTAAACCAGGTCAACCACTCCTTGATCTAGTTAATGTGTGCAGAGATTTTGACAAAGTTAAAGTAATTAAAAACGTAAACCTTGTAGTTAAAAAGAACGAATTCTTTACCTTAGTTGGACCATCAGGCTCAGGTAAAACCACCATCTTAAAAATGTTAGCAGGTATGGATCAACCAACCTCTGGTGATATTGTGCTAGGTTCAAAAAGTATCTCAACTCTACCACCAGATAAGAGACCTACTTGCATGGTGTTCCAGTTCCTAGCCCTTTTTCCTCACATGACAGTAGGTCAAAACATTGAGTTTCCTATGCGTGTAAAAGGAATGAGAGCTGAGGACTGTATTGCTAAAGCACAAAAGTTACTAGACTTAGTTCACTTACCTGAAGATTACTACAACAAGAACGTAATGAAGTGCTCTGGTGGTGAGAGACAACGTGTTGCAATTGCTCGTGCTCTAGCCTACGACAGTGAAATCATTCTTTTTGATGAGCCTTTATCAGCTATCGATGCAAAACTTAGAAAGACTTTACAAAAAGAATTAAAGGATTTACATCGCAGATCAGGAAAAACCTTTATCTACATTACTCACTCCCTTGAAGAAGCTATGTTTATGTCTGACAGAGTGGGAGTACTTTGCAAAGGTGAGTTAAAGCAAGTAGGTACTCCTGAGGAAATCTACGCTCACCCAGTCTCAAGATTTGTCGCTGAGTTTATTGGTGATGTGAATATCTTCCCAATCCGTGTAAAGCCAACTGGCGGTTGGGGTAGTACCGATTTCCCAGGTCAACTCTTTAAGGTTGAACCTCATGGAGATGATTTAGAAGGTTACATTATCGTAAGACCTGAAGCCTTAAAACTTGTAAAAGAAGGTACTCAAGTAGATAACGTTATTGAGTGTAAAGTTTTAAACCAATTCTCCCTAGGTTCTCGCTCTCAATTCCAATTAGCCTGTGGCAAAAAAGAAATTACTTTAGAGCTACCTCGTAGTGAAGTAGATCTAAATAGCGTAGGTAAAACCATCAAGATTGGTTGGAATGCTCATGATGCTATCTTTGTTACGGAGTAAAGATTATGACTAAATTCTCTGTTCAAAAAATTAAAAGCTCCCTCACAGAGTTTATAAGCTCTAAAGGCGGAAAGTGTGCTTTACCTGTATATATCCTATTAACATTAGGATTTGTAGCTCCACTATTTATGGTGTTAGGGTTCTCCTTTGCAACTCCTCGCTCCTTTAGTGCTTTTACATCTTTTTCACTAGACAACTTTATCCAGATCTTTGACGGATCAACCTCTGTTTGGAGATCTTTTCTATGGTCTATTGCCCTTGCAGCTTTTGTAACCGCAATTTTAGCTGTGGTTTGCTATCCTGTAGCCGTTGGCATGGTAAGAATTTTTGGTTCAAAAACTTCTACTTTTATTAGTATATTGTTTGTGTTCCCTTTATTCGTATCAGAAAACGTAAGATTATATGGCTGGATCTTATTCTTTGGTAAAAACGGTGTTTTAGATGGTATTTGTAAATTATTAGGATTTCACGGTCCTGATATTCTATTTACTCCAGGAATGACCGCTATGGGTCTTGCCTACTCCTATCTTCCATATATGCTATTCCCAGTAATCATGGGTGTAGCTCTAGTGCCAAAGGATTTAATCACCGCAGCTCGTGATTTAGGCTCTTCAAGACTTCGCACTTGGTGGCAAATTGAATTACCACTTGCAATGCCAGGTGTGCTAATTGGTATGTTACTAACCTTTGTATTAGCTACAGGTTCAATGTCTGAATCAAAGATCTTAGGTGGTCAATCCATCATCGTAATCACTAACGATATCGATGTATCCTTTACATTCTCTCAAAACTGGCCTCAAGGTGCAGCTTTAGCTGTGGTTCTAACTCTGATTATTGGCTCCCTTACCCTATATGCCTTTAAGAAGATTGATTTAGATAAACTTATGGGTCGTTCATAGGAGGCTTATATGGAATATACAAAACAAGGTAGACGCAACCGTACCCTCATCATTATTTGGACTATATTTGTTATTGCATTTATCTATTTGCCTGTTATTTGTGATGCTTTATCCTCCATCTCAAAAGGCAGATACTTCATGTTCCCAATCAAGAAATTTAGTCTAGATTGGTGGAGCAAAACTGCAAACTCTATTGAAATTAGCTCCCTTGTAAGCAACTCACTTTTAATTGCTTTTGTGGTAACTATTCTAAGTACTGTAATTGCATTTTGTGGTGCTTTAGCTTTTGCTAGATTCTCTTGGAAAGGTAAAAAATTATTCCAAAAGATCATTTTACTACCAGTGTTCTTCCCTCAACCTGTACTAGGTCTAGCCCTATTACTTTGGTTCAACGCTATTGGTATTAACCTATCTTGGCAAACTGCTGTATTTGCTCACTTAGTTTGGATCACACCTGTGGTAACTTTAGTAATTGCTATTCAAGTTTACGGATTTGATCCTACTCTTGAAGATGCAGCTAGAGATTTAGGTGCAACTCCATTCCAAATCTTCTACCGCATCACCTTACCTCTGTTATGGCCTGGTGTATGGTCAGGAATGCTATTTGCATTCCTACTATCCTGGGGTAACTTCCCTCTATCTTTGTATACCACAGGTGTAGATAACACTGTTCCTAAGTGGTTATACTCAAAGATGGTTGCAGGTTATACTCCTATGGTTCCAACCTTAGGTACCATGAGTACTCTAGGTGCTGCAGGCTTAATGTTAGTAGGAGCACTAACTGTATATATGATGCATCGTCGTCAAGGCAGAGCTTAATACAATGCTAGAAAAATAAAGCGGTGACCTTTATAATAAATTTGCTTAAGGCACCGTTTTATATCATTGAGCAATTTGAGGCTCTGAAGATGGATCTAAAAAGAAATAAATTAACTAAACCTGAAAGACAAAAACTCATAACTGATAAACTAAAAGAGCAACCTGCTCTTAGAGTTTCTGAGTTATCCCAAGACATTGGCGTTTCTACAGAAACTATTAGACGTGATCTTGATGAGCTTGAAGCCCAAGGTTTAATTAGTCGCACTTATGGCGGAGCTGCCCCTGCTTTAAATAAAGAGCCTTCTTTTAAACAAAGAGAACTTATCAATGCTAAGCAATATGAAATTATTGCTAAAGCTTGTTGCCACTATGTGCAAAACGGTGAAGTGCTAATTCTTGGAAGCTCTGTAACTACTTTGCAAGTAGCAATAAGACTTGCAGCTGAGAAAAAAGATCTCTGCGTATTTACAGATTCTTATGCGATTGCCTCAGCCCTATCCTCAAATAACACCATTAAAGTTCACCTAGCACCAGGCTCCTTTAATGATGATGAGAGTTGTGTCTATGGACCTGAGACTATTAACTACTTTGCAAACATCTATGCAAATAAAGCTATTTTAGGCGCTACAGGTTTAAATCAGAATGGCGTATCAAATGTAGATCTTGAAATTGGTGAAACTTATAAAGCTATGGCAAGATGCGCAAGCGAAACTATCATCGTTGCAGATAGCTCAAAGATTTCAAGAAATGCTATTTCTCTATACTTACCATGGACTAATGTAGATAGACTAATTATCGATAAACCACCTTTTGATGAAAGTTTAGTAGTCGGATTAAAACACGGTAACGTTGAGGTTACCATTGCCTCAGAATCTAGTTGGTCCTTCTAATATAATAAAAGCTAACTTTGAAGTAAGCTTTAAAACCCATTTTCTAAAATTCATAGGTAAGAAAAAATCCTCTTTATATTTAAGATACAAAGAGGATTTTGCTTTTTACAAATTTAAAAATTGCTGTTTACTTAAGACTTTTTCATGATCTTTTTATAGATATAAGCAATTGCAGCTATAAATAGCATCAAACCAATAGCTGTAGCAATGGTTTCATGACCTAAAAAGCCTATAGCGATAGGATTATCACTTCCACCTGTAGTAGATGAAACCATGATAATCATCGCAATTAGCACACCAATTAAGCTTTCACCAACAATTAAGCCTGCAGCTAATAAAGTACCACGATGATTTGCTTCTTTTAAAGTTTCACTATAGGTAGAACCTTGATGTTTAAATTTAATCACTCTTGAGACAAACCAAGCGATTAAACCACCAAAGAAGATTGGAGTAACAATTGAAGGTGGTAGATAAATACCAAAACCTACCGCTAATGGTGGTAGAGCAAGACGGCCATTTGAGGACTTATTTAATAAAACATCAATTAAGATCACAACCACACCAAGCACTGTTCCTATAATGACATAAGTCCATTCTAGTTGATGAGTAAAAATGCCATCAGCAATAGTAGCCATTAAGTTTGCCTGTGGAGCACTTAAAGCTAAGCTAGGATCCATACCTTCTCTTGGCATCGCACCTGTAAAACCATAAGCTTGATAGAGCAATTCAAGTACAGGAGCAATTACAAAAGCGCCTACGATACAACTTTAATTTTCATCACGACAAGCATCTTGGTACAGGAGCAATTACAAAAGCGCCTACGATACAACCTATAATTAAGGCAACCTGCTGACGCCAAGGTGTAGCACCTACAAGATAGCCAGTCTTCAAATCCTGCATGTTGTCATTTGAAATTGCAGAGATAGCAAGCACGATAGCTACTGTCATCATCACAAGTGCTGTCATGAACTTAGTGCCACCAGCACTTTCAAATATTCCAGTAAGATTACCTACACCTAAAAGTATAGCTGAAACTACAATTACTGAAATAATGCAGATACCAGAGATAGGGCTTGAGGAGGAGCCGATTAAGCCTGCCATATAACCGCAAGCTGCTGCTACTAGAAAACCTATCACGTAAGCTAAAATTATAGAGATAAAGACTAGTAGTAGGCATAAACCAAAGGAGAAGCCACTATCAACCACAAAGCTCCACATAGTTAGACTTAAAATCACTAACATTGCAAAACTTATCCATAACATGGTTTTTAAAGATAGATCGTGGAAGATGCGTTCTCTTGGAATTGAATCTTTTGACTTAAAGGCAACCACAGACATCTTCATGCCATCAATTAAAGGCTTAGCTAATTTAAATAGCACCCAAATTGCAGCTACAGCAATACAGCCAGCGCCAATATAACGAACTTTAGTTGCCCAAACTTGTACTGCATAAGAAGATAAATCAACACCGCTATCTGCAGGGAAAATGCTTGAAATAATAGGTACGCCACCACACCAAGCGATGATGGTACCTACCATCATTGCAATACCACCTGTAATTCCTACAAGAAAGCCTGCGCCTAAAAGTGCAAAGGAAAAACCAAATTGCAAATTAAAGATTGCAGCACCAGCATTAAAAGTTACAGCCACACTATCAGCTACAACTCTAAAGCCACCTGTTAATAAGGCCATAATTCCTGATAAGGCACCGCCTCTGACAATAAGGCGCATACCTTCTTTTGGAGAGGTAGCGCACTCTTCTTGATTAGAGTGAGCATCACCAGCCTTTAGAATTTCGGCAGCGGCTACGCCTTCTGGATAAGGAAGTTTACTTTCAACGACCATAACTTGGCGTAATGGAATGGTGAAAATTACACCTAAGATACCGCCAGCGGCACAAATTAGCATGATTTGCCAAAATGGAAAACCTTGCCAATAGCCAAGCATTAACATACCAGGTAGCACGAAAATAATGGAGGACAAGCAACCTGCTGCAGAAGCTTGAGTTTGCACCATATTATTTTCAAGGATATTTGATCCTTTAAAAATTTTAATACTGCCATAGAAATTACAGCAGCAGGAATTGAAGAAGCAAAAGTCAAACCGACTTTTAATCCAAGATATACATTAGCAGCAGTGAACAATAATGTAATCACTGCGCCTAAGAGCATGCCTCGTAGCGTAAGCTCTCTCATACCTGCCATCTTAGATAGATGATCTTGATTATTAAGCATGAAAAAACGCTCCAATATAACAAAAAAACGCCATATTCTAGCGTATTTTGCCTATATTTCCTAATCTAAGACTATCACTTTGAGAGTTAATTAAAAGTATTCTTAACTTTGTATAAAAAAGCTTACAGAATATACTTAACTTTGCCTATATAAATGCTTTGACAAGTTTTGCTACTGTAAATTTATCTCTTTTGCATAAGCTTTGTATGCTTCATATTCACTGTCTTTAAAGCAAGCTAAAGTAACTGTAAGTGAGCCTTTATATTGCTTTAAGTAAGCTTCAATTGTATCTATAGCAACTTTAGCAGACAATTTTATAGGACAGCCATACACTCCTGCACTTATACAAGGAAAAGCAATAGAGCTTAGCTTTTTCTCCTCTGCAAGCTTTAAACACTCAAGATAGCAGCTTTCAAGTAGACTTTCCTCATTTTTGTCTTGTCCAAAAATAGGTCCTACTGTATGGATGATCCATTTTGCTGTAGTTAAGTTGTATGCTTTTGTAATTTTTGCTTTTCCTGTTTCACAACCATGTAAAGTGCGACATTCAGCTAAAAGCATAGGTCCTGCAGCTTTGTGGATAGCACCATCAACACCACCTCCACCTAATAAAGAGTGATTAGCTGCATTTACAATGGCATCAGCTTTAACCTCTAACACACTAACCTTTTTAATTTCGATAACACTTTGTCCTATCAGAAGTTTAAGATCTTCCATTTCTTGATCCTTTTTAAGTTAAATTTCTTTTATTTATTGTAGAGATTTTGCCTCAAAAAATTCAGTACTAGTTCATATTCTTGTGATTACTTTTATTTCTTAATCTTTTTGAGAGTAGAATAATTCTGACTGCAAAGCGTTTTTGCTTTGCAACAGTTCTTGTAAAACAATTAAATTCTTTTTTGAGATTTATATTATGAACAAATTAGCAACTGTTATTGCTGTGTCTTTTACAGCTCTTACTTTAACTGCCTGTGGTGGCGCAAAAACTCCTGAGTGAATTTTCTGTTCCATAGGAGCACTGTCTCTGTTGATTGGAGCAATACATTTATGAACGTTGGAGCAAATAAAATTAAATACTGGAGGCGAAAAATCG
>CACZXZ010000018.1 GCA_902785325.1 uncultured Succinivibrio sp.
AAGTAAAAGCGATGGCTTATGAAGCGCGAATTTAGTAAAAGGGTGAGTAAGCCTACTTCACTGTAGACTTATAAACTTTTTATAGATCTAAACTAACGGTTAATTTTAGAGATTTTTAAGGCTTAGAAAGTTACAAATTTTGAGGAGAAAATGAAAAGATCTTTTATCAAGAGACTTAAAGGTGGTATTGCTACCACCTTACGGTTGAAAATATTACACTACTCATGATCTTTTACGTATTGCAAAAACTCAGGAGTCTTTGACCAGTATTTTATGCCCCAGTTTTCAAAGTTCCACTCTTGCATGTAGTCGTTGCACTCGTAATCGACATAGTAAAGCTGATTTTCTTGCACCACAAAATTCGTTGGAAAATAATCAATGTTGGTGTTAGAAGCATACAGTTTTTGACAAATTTCTTTTATAAAGGGAACAGCAAATTCAGGTAGGCAATCTTGTTTTACTAAATCGTAAACAGTAGGACCATCGATATATTCTTTTAAGATAGTCTCTTTTGCTTTATCAACATCCAGCATTTTTGGCATTAAGACGCCGATATTAGACAATCTTTGATAGTCATTACACTCTGACTCAATCTTATTACCAAAAGTGTAGTAGGAGCATGGCTCGTGGTGGATCTTTTTTACTACTACCTGTTTTTGTCCATCTTTACACAGGTAGGAGTACCCACCTTTACCTTTACCAAGTAATTTTATAATCTCAAACTCTTTTTGATTTACAGCTATTTTGTCCATAGAAACTCCTTAAATAAGAGTAATCAATAGCTTCATTCTAGGAGTTTTAGAAAAACTTACTTCTACAAAAAATTACATTTTATTAAACAATTTTACTGATATAGTTATTTACTATAGCTAGATATAAATAAATAGTATTTTACATATACTAAGCTTAGCCATAGAATGTAATCAAGAACTTGAGAACACGAGAGTTACTGAATGTTGGGCAGTTACGTTTTCAAGTTTAAGACACTTTTGTCTTAATTAAGATTTATCTTACCTTATATATCCAGTGTTGTTATAACACTGGATTTTTTTTATCTTTTGCTTTATTTGCAAACAGACTTTAGAGTTGTAAAGTAGGTTGGGAAGGTCTTATTGATACAGTCAGGATCATTTATCACAATGTCTCTGTCAAAAGCAACTAAAGACATGCACATTGCCATACGATGATCATTGTAAGTATCAAAGGTTGGTGTAGCATCATTTCTTACGCTAGCATCAATACTGATGTAGTCGTGACCTGAGGATACGTTAACACCAAGCTTAGACATTTCATTTACCATAGCTTGAATTCTATCGGTCTCTTTTACTCTCCAGCTTGCAATATTCTTAATTACCACAGGAGAATCAGTGTATAAAGCAAGTGGCACTAAAGTCATAGCAGCATCTGGCATTGCATTCATATCAATTTCAATACCGTGAAGCTTAGACTTTTTAACAATCACAGAATTGTCACCAAAACTTACCTTTGCGCCCATAGCTTTTAGCACATCCATAAACTTGATGTCACCTTGAGCACAATCTTTTGGTAAACCGTAAATCTCAAGCTCACCACCAATTGCAGCAGCTGCTGCAAAGTAAGTAGCACCTGTAGCATCACCTTCTATGAGGTATGATTTAGGACTTTGATAACCAGTGCCTTCAACTTCAAATTCACTGTAGCCATTACGGTGAACTTTTGCACCAAATTTCTCGATTAAGTTGATGGTCAAATCTACATAAGGTTTTGAGATTAAATCACCTTCAATCTTAATCTTAAGGCCACCGCAAACAGGAGCTGTCATCAATAAAGCGGTAATGAACTGACTTGAGGTGGTGCCACTTATAGAAACTTCATGAGAATTTACTTTAGAGCCACGAATTCTAAGTGGTGGAAAACCGTCATTGTTTAAGTATTCAATGCTCAAACCGATAGATTTTAAAGCCTCAGTTAAAGGACCAATAGGTCTTTCCATCATACGAGGCTCACCTGTAAGGTTAAACAAACCTTTTGAGACAGCTAATACTGAGCATAAAGGACGCATAGCAGTACCAGCATTACCAAGATATAAATCTACAGTATTTAAGCCTTCATCAAAAACACCACCTAAGCCTTGCACATCAATGGTATTAGCATTAACGTTTAGTTTGACATTAAGCTTAGTTAAAGCTTCAATCATGCGATTAGTATCGTCTGATTTTAAGACATTAAGTAATTTAGTGTCGCCTTTTGCTAGCGCAGATACTAACAAAGCTCTGTTAGATAAGCTTTTAGAGCCAGGTAAAATTACTTTACCAGATACAGCATTGATCTTGTTGAGTTTAAGTGAGTTTTTCAATTAACGCTCTTCCTTTAAAATTGCCTCAAGGGTAGTAAAGAATCTATCGTTTTCACTTTCAGTACCAATAGATACACGTAGGATATCTTTTAGTTTGTAACCTAGTAGAGGACGTACAATTACGCCTTTGTGTAAAAGTTTATCTGCAATCTTTTGAGCATCATAACCTTTAAAATCGATAGCCACAAAGTTTGCCTTTGATGGGATCATAAATAAGTTGTGAGCCTTACAGAATTGCTCATAACGAGCGCGCTCTTTAGTGTTGTTATTAACAGTCTTTTGTAAGAACTCCTCGTCATCTAAAGCTGCAGTAGCAGCTGCAAGAGCTACGATATTTACATTAAATGGAGCTCTTAGACGATTTAGGATAGAGGTAATTTCCTCGTTGGCAATCATGTAACCTACACGAAGACCTGCTAGACCATAAGCTTTTGAGAAAGTTCTTGAAATAACTAAGTTCTCAAACTCATCGGTCCACTTAGCAGAATCCTGATATGTGTCATCACCACTATTAAATTCGTTGTAAGCTTCATCGATTACAACTAAAGTTTGCTTTGGAACTTTCTTTAAAAATTCGTACATGCTCTTTGAAGAAATTGCAGTACCAATAGGATTTGAAGGATTTGCAAAAGCTACGATACGAGTATTCTCATCGATAGCCTCTAAAATTGCATCAAGATCAGCATTGTAATCTTTTAGTGGAATAACTTTAGCTTGAGCTCCATTTACAGTAGTTTCCATTGGATATACTACAAAAGAGTATTCAGGGAATACTACATTTACTTTCTCATTTACAAAGGCTGCAAAAAGCAAATTGATAAGCTCATTTGAGCCAGCGCCTAAGGTTATTTTATTTGGATTGTAGGAGAATTTTTGTTGTAGCTTTTGCTTTAGGTAGTAACCATTTGAATCTGGATATAAATTAGCATTTTCAACACAAGCTAAAGCTGCTGCCTTAGCTTTAGGTCCCATACCAAAAGGATTCTCATTTGAAGCTAACTTAATTACATCATTAAGACCTAACTGTCGTTGAACTTCTTCAATTGGTTTACCAGCTTGATATGGTTTAATTAAGGTAATACCACCGTTTGCAAAACTACTATAATTTGTCATTTTTGATCCATTGAATTTAAATTTAGCTTTAGATAATTTTCTTTTGATAGAAGTTAATTTTACCACAGCTATGAAACTTAGCAGTTAATTTACTGCGGTAATTTAAGATTAAAGGCAAGATTTTAGAGTTTTTGTTAAAGCTTATTTAATAATTGTTTAACTCAAGGCTTTTTGAGGCTTTGTAAGCTTCTTTTTGAGTATACATATTCTGATCAGCCTGAGCTAAAAATTCCTCAAAATCAGTAAAGCGTTCTTGATACTGAACTTGACCTAAGGATACTGATAAAGCAAAAGGTAAACTACCTGAACTATTTAACTTATCAATCTGAGCTTGTAACTCGCTTTTATAGTTCTCAACGGTAAAGAAAGTGTTTTCTTTTAAGACTACTGTAAACTCATCACCTGCGTATCTGCAAAGGAAACAATTTGACAACTTACCTGAAGTTCTCTTTAAGCAATTAGACAACTCAATTAAGGTTTTATCACCTACATTATGACCATAGGTATCATTTACACCTTTGAAGTCATTGATATCGATAAAGATGATATTTAAGTTATGATCAAGCTCTGATTGTTTTTCAAATAAACGCTTTAAATAACGATTAAGCTCTTTACGATTATTAAGACCTGTTAAGAAGTCTACAGAAATAGCTCTATCCTGAGACACAATTTGTACTACAAAGGCAAAAGAGACAAGTAAAGAGAAAATAATTGGGTAATTGAAGTAATAGTGAGAAATTGGCACACTCAAAATTGGGCTCACAATGAAAAAGACTTCAATAAAGATAGCTGCAGGTTTTGAGGCAAAGGAGTTCTCTAGGATATTTCGCATAAATAAGTGCAAATATTTAATGCAAGAGACAAAGAAGATCACTTGAGCTATAGGCACCATAATTGTCAAATTATATAAGACAGTGGATACTTGTTCTGGTGCTACAAAATACTGAAATGCAAGGCTTCCTGCGATTATCCAATAAAAAATAGAGCAAAAAGCAAATAGCATAAAGATTAGTTTATGCTTGATGCCATAGAATAGGTGCTTACCACCTATATACAAACCTAAAAGTGTGAATAAGTAATAAGGCAAGGTAAAATTTAAAAAGCCCATGAAAGCGCCTGTAATACCATACACAATTCTGTAAGAGCTAAACTCTTCAAGGAGGAAACTATTATTTAGCATACCTAAAAAGGTAAACACAAAAATAGTAATAGCTTGAGTCATTAAAAAGTAAATTAAGGAATTTACAACTCTAGTGCTAGCTTCAGCAGAGGTTCTCTCATTACTTTTGATGCTTACTAATACAAAGAAGCAGGCTATAATAAAGTAAAGCATGTGGGTGTCATAAGTGCTAGGATTAAACATTTTCCACATCCTCCTTGCTCTTACTACGTTTGTTTTGATACATCTTATCGTCAGCTTTAGCTAAAAGCTCTTTGATGTTTTTCTCGTTTGGCATTACTTTTACATAGCCACTACTTACAGTGATCTCGTATTGCTTGTCTTGGAATATAAGTCTTTCTTCAAGTTCATAATTAACAGATTTAATAATAGTCTCAACCTTACTCTCATCTTGGGTATTAACTACTAAAACAAATTCATCACCACCGATTCTTGCCACAAAAGAATTAGTTTCACCAGCAATACTCTTTAAGGTTTTACCTACGATTCTAATGGCATCATCACCCTCTAAATGTCCGTAGGTATCGTTAATCTCTTTGAATTTATCAATATCAATAAAGATGATGTAAGCACCATTATGCTCACGGCTTATAAACACATTATTGATATATTTATGGAAACTTACACGGTTGTTAACTCCTGATAATGCATCTTGAGAAATTAAAGTCTTGCTCTTAGTCATGAAGTTAAACAATAAAAATACTGCTATGGAAATACCAAAAGATACATTAGCAAATAAGGCTTGCTCTACAAATAAAGCAACACATAAGCTCAAATAATAGAAAAAGTGGCTTCTTGCAATATATTTAATATCAAAATCTAAATTGTATAGATAAGCTTTATAGCAAAGCCAAGCGCCAATTAAGATATAAAAGTTAACAATAAAATATAGACTTATGGAAGTAGGGTTTAAGGCTGTGGAGGAAGTATAAGCTAACACATGCTCGTTAGCATAAGAATTTAAGTTAAAGAAGAATAACAACACAGCTTCAAAGATAGCTGGCACTATATAAATCCAACTATTATTCATGCCATAGCGCATGAATTTGTCATTTAATTCTTTAAGGACTAGGTAAAAGACACTCACAACTGTCACGAGAATTGACAGTTGCCAGAACATTACCACAAGGTAGATATTTAAAATTTCAACTTGATTGACGATTACATAGGAAACTAGTACGTTCAAACCTTGAGTAACAATTACTGCAATAATTGAAATTACCTGAATGCTATAGTAATGTTTATCTGCTTTTATCGCGCCGTATAAAATGGGTAATAGAAAAAGAGCGCTAAAAAACAAGAGCCAAATCTTGCCGTCTAAAACTTCCAATACATACCCCAAATTATTATTTGTGAAAACTCTAGAATTATCTTTTTTGAGGGAGATTATATAAAGAAATTTATATAAGAATTGTGATAGTAGGCTGAATAAAAACGCGAAAAAAGCTCTGTGTTAATTTAATTAAACACAGAGCTTTATCATTTTTAATTAAGCTCTTACTTCTTTACTGTCAGCATCAAAATCATGATCTAGACCTTGAATTTGAGGCTTACCTTGTTTCCAGTAAGGAGATAGGTTACGAAGATTCTCAATAATGCTAGGCAATACCTGTAAAGTCTTATCAATTTCCTCTTCTGTAGTAAAACGAGATAAAGAGAAACGGATAGTACCGTGAGCTGCAGAGAATGGAACATTCATAGCACGCATTACATGAGATGGCTCTAAGGACTCTGAGGAGCAAGCAGATCCTGAGGAAGCTGCAATACCGTACTCATTTAACATCAATAAGATAGCCTCACCTTCAACAAACTTAAAGGCTACATTTAAAGTATTGTCAGTACGAACTGCCTCATCGCCTGTTACAAAGCACTCTGGAATTGAGCTTAAAATTCCCTTTTCAAGTTTGTCACGTAGTGCTTTTACGCGAGTAGATACTGTCTCTAGGTTCTTTTTAGCTAATTCACAAGCTACACCTAAACCTACAATGTAAGGTACATTCTCGGTACCAGCTCTACGACCGCGCTCTTGATGACCACCTTTCATGAATGGAACAAAACGAGTACCACGTCTTACATAAAGCACACCTACACCTTTAGGAGCGTGGATCTTGTGACCTGAGAAAGACAACATGTTAATCTTTGTCTTCTTCAAGTCTACAGGGATTTTAGCAACTGCTTGAACAGCATCAGTGTGGAACATCACGCCATGGTTGTAAGCAATTTCAGCTAACTTTTCAACTGGATAAATGTTACCTGTTTCGTTATTCGCCCACATTACAGAAGCTAGAGCGGTTCTTTCATTTAACAAACTTTCAAATTCATTTAAATCTAAATCGCCATGATTTGAAACGTGTAAGTAGTTAATCTTAGCGCCATGAGAGGATAAGAAATCACAAGTTTGTAAAATTGCAGGATGCTCAACAGGAGTAGTTACAATCTCATTTTTGCCTTTTTGTGACCATAGTGCTGACCAAAGTGCAGTATTGTCAGACTCTGTAGCACAAGAGGTAAAAATAATCTCATCTGGATACTCTGCGCCTAAAAAGTCAGCTACTTGCTCACGAGCTTTAGTAATAGCTTTTTCTACAGGAACACCAAAACCGTGTTGTGAGGAAGCATTACCAAAATAAACTGACAAATAAGGTTGCATTGCCTCAACTACTTGAGGATCAATTTGAGTGGTAGCATTGTTATCAAGATAAATACCACCTAAATTAGCACCTAAGTTCATATTATCCATAACTTACCACCTTACTTTACGATTAAATCAATTGCTCTACCGGTGCCATCTGACAATTTCTGCTTTACAAAGCCTACAGTCATGTCTTTCATCATTGGATTTGTTGCGATGTTGCCTTCAAGCTTTACAGTTACACTAGCACCATTGATAGATACTAACTCTACTTTTGAACCGTCAGTAAAGCCTTTAGTAATAGTCTCTAAGATCTCTTTTACATCCTTATAAATTGGTGAGTTTACAGTCTTCTCATCAATGGAAGCTTGTACAGAGCTTGAAGCTGCTGTAGCTGAGGTAACAGTAGAAATTGAGCTAAAGCCTGTATTAGGAGCAGTTGAGGTGGTAATAGTAATTGATGGAATAGGGGTTGGTACGTGACCTGGACGTGGCACACCACACTTTTCAAGATCTACCCAAACCTCGTCGATAATCTCCTCAATACGCATCTTACAGCTACCGCAACCGCCACCTGCTTTAGTGTAGTTAGTAACTTCTTCAACAGTAGTTAAATGGTTTTCCCAAACAGCCTTTTTAATCTTATTGACACCAACACCAAAGCAGTGACATACAAGTTCACCATCATCGTGTGAGTTCTCATAAGATAGACCATGGTAATTGGCAATAGCTGCATCTAACGCTTCACGACCCATTACTGAGCAGTGCATTTTCTCAGGTGGAAGACCACCTAAGTAATCAACAATTTCCTGATTGGTGATCTTTTCAGCTTCTTTTAAAGTCTTACCCTTTAACATTTCGGTTAAAGCTGATGAGGAAGCAATTGCACTACCACAACCATAGGTTTGGAAAGCAGCATCTTCAATGACCTCTGTTGTAGGATCAATTTTTAACATTAAACGTAGTGCATCACCACAGATGATAGAGCCTACATCACCTACTGCATTAGCATCCTCAATTACACGAGCATTTCTTGGATGAAGGAAATGATCTTTTACTTTATCTGAATAATCCCACATAGTTATTTTTCCTTTAGTGTTTATAAAACCTGTTTTGTATCCACAATGCTCATAGGAGCACGATTGGTAAATTCTTTTTTAAGCACAATTTGCACTTTGGTTTGTCCAAAGTTTTGCTCTAAATACTGGTAAAAATTGTCAAGCAAAGCCATGTTTTTAAAGGAGGCTATTAACATATAGTTATAATCACCTGCAATTTTTAATAAGGAGCTTACACACAAAGTACTATTGGTGTACTTTAAGAAGTCCTCTTGTTTTGAAAAAGGTACTTTAACAAAAAATAAGCTCTCTACTTCAAGGGCAAAGACACTATCACTTATGGTAATGGTATAGCCTTTGATAACTCCTAGTTGTTCTAGTCTTTTAAGTCTACCTGCTACAGCAGGAGCTGACAAATCAGCTTTAGCGCCAAGCTCACGTAAAGATAGGCGACTATCCTCTCTTAAACTTAGCAATAATCTGTAATCATAATTGTCTAAATCAATCAATTTTAGTCATTCCTATAAAGGTAAAACCAGAAGATGTAATAGCATCTTTAATTAAAGCAACATCTAAAGTGGCATTAGCTTTTATAAAAGCTTTGCCTTGGCCTAAATCAACTGTTACAGCTTGTACCTTATCAATTTTACTTAAACATTCTTTTACACTGTTAGCACAATGTTTACAGTGCATACCATCAATTGCTAATTGGTATTGCAATTGAGGATTTAAACCTGCAGTGCCATCTGTATTCTTTTTTGCTTTAAACCTACTTAATCTAAAGGCATTACCTACTACACACAAAGAGCTTATGGCCATCAGTGCTGAGCACAGAACAGGATTTAAAGACAAATGATAGCTATTATATAATGCACCAGCTGCAACTGGGATCATAAGCATATTGTAGAAAAAGGCAAAAAACAAATTCTCTTTGATGTTTTTAACTGTTTCCTTTGATAATAAATAGGCATTTAGAATATTAAAAAGATCATCTTTTAAAAGCACGATATCAGTATTTTTAATCGCAACATCTGAAGAATCTTTTACACTTAAAGAAAGATCAGCACTACTCATAGCCACACTATCATTAACACCATCACCTATCATGAGTACTTGCTGGTGTTTTTCTTGAAGCTGTTTAATTACCTTTGCTTTATCAAAAGGACTTTGATTAGCGTAATAGTCTTCTATTTGAAGCTTTTGTGCTACAGTTTTAGTGCTTAAAAAGCTATCCCCTGTAAGCATAAGCACTTTTTTTCCTAACTTTTTAAGTTCAGAAATTAAAGCTTCACTGTAAGTTTTTACCCTAGTAGTTAAAGTGATAAGTGCAATTAAATGCTGTTTATCAAAAAAGGCAATTACATATTGACCTTTAGCTTGAGCTTTATTTATCAAGTTTTTTGTAGACTCACTGTAGTCTAGATTTAATTTTTCTGAAATTAAAGGAGAGCCTAAATAGTAGGTAGTATCCTTTACGATACCACTTACCCCAAGATGCTCAAGATTTTCAAAAGCGCTAACCTCATAAGATGTGTAGTCTTTAGTGTTTTCAAGTAAAGCATTAGCAATTGGATGTAAGCTAGGCAGTTCAAGACTTTTAACAAGCTTTAAGATCATATCTTTTGAGTAATTGCTATCAAAAATCTCGACTTTATCAGTGTGCATGTGTTTATCTGTTAAGGTATTAGTTTTATCAAACACAAAAGTATCTGCATTCACTAAGTATTCAATAGCCTTTGGAGTTTTAAATAAAATACCTAAACTTGCAGCTTTATAGACACCTGCACTTATAGCCATTGGAGTTGCTAAACCTAAAGCACATGGACAGGAAATTACAATTACGCTTATGGCAAACTTTAAAGCCTCAAAAAAGCTTAAAGCTTCAAAAACATACCAATAAACAAAAGTAAGCACACTTAAAGATAAGACTACAGGTACAAAGATACTAGCAATTTTATCGGTTAAACGCACGATTGGAAGTTTATAGCTTAAAGAGTGTTCTACAGCTTTAATGATAGATCCTAAATAGCTTTGTTCAAAAAGCTTACTTACTTCTACCTCAAGATAGCCTTGAGATACTACTGTTGAGGAGAAAACTTTTGAGCCTTTAGTTTTTGCAACATATAAACTCTCCCCTGTCATCGTGCTTTCATCTACTAAAGCATCCCCACTTACTACCACACCGTCGGCAACTATAGCTTGACCTTGCTTTACACAGAGAACATCTTTTACTTTTAAGTTTTCAATGGCGGTTTCAACTACCTTGTTTCCTTGTTTTATAAAGGCATACTTTGGAACTAAATTGTATAAAGCATCAAGGGCGTTAGTAGATTTTAGCTTGAGGTTGTTTTCTATAAACTTGCCAATGGACACAAAAAATAAAATGCCGACACAACCTTCAAAAAATACGTATTTACTGCTATGTAGCACCAAAGCAAGATCTGATTTTTCTAAAGTAAAACCTGAAAACAGAGAATAAGTAAAGGAAGCTAGCACACCTACACTTACTAAAGTGTCCATGTTAGCTTGCAAGGTTTTAAGCCCTTTATAAGCATTTACAAAGGTATCTTTACAAATAAAGATGGCAATTATGGTGAGAAAAAGCTGTGCTAAAGCATTACCTTGAGCATTTTCAATGAGCTTTAAGTTAACCAAATGCCCCATGGATATGAGCATTTCTAACAAAAAGACAATAAAAAGAGCTAGTAGCTTATAAGCCCCTGAGTTTTGAGTATTAGACTTTAAACTTAAGGATTTACGTAAAGAGGCTTTATAGCCTAAGTTCTCTACTGTTTCAATGATTTTATCGCTGTTAAGCTTTGTTTCATCAAATGCTACCGTCAATACATTTTTTGCAACAACAAGATTAACTTTTAATACGCCCTCTTGTGAGCTTAAAACTTTTTCAATTTTAGCTGCACAAGCAGAGCATTTAATTCCGTCAATTAAAAATTGTTGTTCCATTATTTATCATCCTTTTTAATACCGATATCATACCTTATTAAAAGCAGTTTTAAATCAAGATGATAATAATTTTTGTCTAAAATAGTAGATTTGTTTCTTATATATTAGAAATTGTTTCTACTTAAAGCCAGATGCTCTCATAGCATTAAGAACAGCTAAGACAAGCACACCTACATCACCAAAAATAGCAAGCCAAATATTTGCTATACCTAAAGCTCCTAATAATAGGATTGCAGCCTTTACAAGCATGACAAACCATAGATTAGTTAATGCAAGATGATAGACCTTTTTAGCTATGAAAATTGACTTACTAATAGATTGTAAGTTGTCATTTAGAATCACTACATCTGCTGACTCCACGGCACTTTTAGAGCCTACATCCCCCATGGCAATACCAAGATCAGCACTTGTTAACACTAAAGCATCGTTAATACCGTCGCCTACAAAGGCAACTTTAGACTTGTCCTGTTGTAAAGATTTAAAGGTTTTAAGTTTGTCCTCTGGAGTCTGCTTTGCAAAATAGCCTTTAACCTGTAGAGTTTTAGCAACTACAGCAACCACACCTTCTCTATCACCTGAGACAATGTAGGATTCAATACCATCCTTATTTAATTCTTTGATGGTAGCTATTGCACTTTGACGTACTTCATCAAATAGCTCTATCACACCACACAATTTATGGTCGCATGCTACATAAACTAAGCTTTTTTCAGAGGCTACATTCTCAAAGTTATCTACTAAGTCTTTAATGTACTCACTCTTACCTAAAGCTATTTTTTGCTCTCCTAACTTTGCGCTCATACCAAGGCCTGAATGCTCATGAACATCCGTTAAGGTTAAAAGCTTAGTATTTTGCTTTTTAGCATACTCACAAACTGATAAAGCGATAGGATGAGTACTGTAGGTCTCTAATGCATAGGCATAACTTAATAATTCAGTCTTTGAAAAACCATTAAAAAGATAGGTGTTTACCACAGCAAAGTTGCCATAAGTTAAAGTACCTGTTTTATCAAAGGCAATCTTTTTAATCTTAGATAAAACCTCAAGATAGACTGATCCTTTTACAATTACACCAAGTTTACTTAAAGCCCCTAAGCCACAGAAGAAAGATAAAGGTACTGACAACACTAAAGCACAAGGGCATGAGACTACTAAGAAGACTAAGGCTCTTTCTATCCAATCTGAATAGCTTTGCCCTTGAACAACAACAGGAACTAAAGCTAACAACACAGCTGCGGTCACTACCATTGGAGTGTAATAGATACTAAAACGGCGAATAAGATCTTCAGGTTTTGATTTATTAGCCTGCGCATCTTCAATAAGATTTAATAGTCTTGTAATTGAAGAGTCTTTGTGCAAAGTTGTAACTTTAAGGGTAATGACACCACCTTGATTGATGCAACCTGAGGGAATTACATCCCCTTTTACATAGAGTCTAGGTTCACTCTCTCCAGTTAAAACCTTAGTATCAATAGCTGCATTGTCTTCAAGTAAAGTACCATCAATAGCTACTATTTCACCTTTTAAAATTCTGATAGTATCCCCTATCTTTACTTGTCTTGGTTTTACTATTTTCTCAACGCCATCTACAAGTAGTCTTACTTGTTGAGGTCGTAAACTTAAAAGGGAGCTAATATCTTTGTGGGCTCTGCCTTTAGCGTATCTTTCAAATAACTCACCTACTTTATAAAAGATCATCACCGCTAAAGCTTCTGGTAAATCTAAAAGTGCAAAAGCACCTAAGGTTGCAATTACCATTAAAAATTGCTCTGTCATGCGCTTTTGTTTAAATAAAGCTTTTACAGCGCTTACACAAACATCAGCTGCAACTAAGATATAAGCAAGAATTGCAATTGGTAATTGATAATTTAAACTTAAAAGATCTTGGTTTAGGTATTTGCAATAAATTAAAAATAGCATAGCTACAATGCTTACATACAAAAACTTTTGTTCAAATTTCTCATACCAAGTTTGCATAATTTTAATTCCTATATATGAACAATCGTGCAACTATTTAATTAGCAAAATACTTAAAAAGTACTCTGCTTTTTAGAGCTTAATCTCTAAGTTCAATGCTAATACCATCTTCAAAAGCATTAGCGATAGTCTGAGCTTTAGCTACTACCTCATCCTCGTCTTTAAGATCTTTGGTATCTAAAACTAAAGTACCTAAAGTAAAGTTTAACACTGCATCTGCAAACTCTTTTTTGAGTAAGCTTTCAAGCTTTGTAGCACAATGTGGACAATCAAGACCTGCGATAGTACAACGAACTTTCATAAACATCTCCTTTTTTCTAAATTATAGTTGAGCATATGTTCAACTGTCAATTATTTTTATCTTATAGTTGAGCAAATGTTCAACTATTAAGTAAAAAAAAGAGGTACCTTTTACGATACCTCTAAACGTTTTTTCGTCACACTACAAATTAGACGATTTTTGTGGGAATATTAATCGAGATCTTTTGCTTTGACTCTTTTCTAAAGAGTAATAGTAAGATGGTTGCTAATACTACAATAGCAACTACAGTGTACAGATCAAAAGGTAGCACGCCTGCAATAAAACCACCTAAACGGAAAATAATCAGTGCTAAAGAGTATGACCATAAAGTCATATAGGCAATGGCAAATAACCACCACTTAGTAGATCCTAATTGACGTTTCATCGCACCTAAAGCTGCTATACAAGGTGTGGACCATAAGTTAAAGGATAGGAAGCTTAGCGCGATTAAACCTACTAAAGTTTGTGATGGTGTAACCTCATTGATAGAGCTAAAGTATTTCACTAAAGCCTCAGATAAAGCCTCTTCTCCACCTTCAAATTCACCATCTAAGCCTAAAACTACAGCTAGGGTGCCTACCACATTCTCTTTTGCTAAAAGTCCATTGAAGACAGCAACCGCTGCTTGCCAAGAGCCAAAACCTACCGGAATAAACAAGATTGCAATGACACTACCAATAGCTGCAAGTAGTGAATTGTCGACATTCTCAATCATACCAAAGCTATTGTTTTCAAAACCAAAGCTTGATAAGAACCATACAGCAACTACTACACCAAAGATAATGGTACCAGCTTTAACTACGAAAGCTCTGCAACGCTGATATACAGTTTTTAAAGTATTGATTAAATTTGGTAAGTGGTAGTCAGGAAGCTCCATCACAAAGGGAGATACTTCCTCTTTAAAAGCTTGGAATTTCTTTAAAATCACACCAGTGCACACAATTGAAAGAATAGACATTAGATATACTAAAGGTGCAATCCACCAAGACCCACTAAATACTGACACAAAGATCATAGTCATAATTGGCAATTTAGCTGAGCATGGAATAAAGGTAGTGGTAATAAGACCAATACGCTTTTCATTGATATTATCAATAGTGCTGTGAGCCATTAAACCTGGAACACCACAACCTGTAGAAATTACTAAAGGAATAAAGTTACGACCAGATAAACCAAATTGACGGAAGATCTTATCTAACATGAAGGCAACACGGGTCATGTAACCTGATTGCTCTAAGATAGATAAAAAGAAGAATAAAAAGGCTATTTGTGGTAAAAAGCCGATTACCGCACCAACACCACCTACAACGCCATCAACCACCAAGGATTGTAGCCACAAAGGAGCATTTAAACTTTCAGTTAATAAGCTTGCACCATCACTTATAAAACCACCAAAAATTGCATCATTTACGTAATCAGTAATGGTAAGATATGAAGTTTCCCCATCCTCTATAAAGGGAATTAACTCTAAATAGGAGGTAAAGTACATCGCACCAAAGTAAACAAGACTTACCACCATTAAGAAAATTGGTAGGGCTAGAACTCTGTTTAAGACTACTTTATCAATAGCTTGAGTGATATAAGATGATCTCTTTTGAGATTGTACCTTTTGAATAAGGTCATCAATCAATTGATAACGGAAGGTTGCAAAATAGCTTAAAGCCTCAACTTTAAATTGATTTTTAAATTCTGACTTTAATTCTTCAACTTTACTTGTAAGTTCTTTTTTGTCAGCATATTGAGCCTTATAGATTTCATCCTCTTGCAATAAAGCTTGAGCGATAAATACTTTAGCAGGATCTGAATAGTCACCTTCAATTAAAGAGGCAAGATCTAAAAGCTTAGCTTTACACTCACTTAAAGCTAAAAATGGATCTTGTGGAGCTTTAGCCTCATCTACAGCTTTTTGCAAAGTATCAAAACCTTGTTTTGAGGCTGCACTAATATCGATAACCTCAACACCTAAGCTTTGCTTTAACTTCTCAATAGAAATACTAATACCTTTTTTCTTTACAACATCCATCATATTGATGGCAACTACCATTGGTTTATTAAAGGTAAGTAACTCTAAAGTTAAGGACAAACTTCTTTCAAGGTGAGAGCCATCAATTACATTTAAAATAACGTCATACTCACCTTTTACAAGATAATCTCTTGTTACAATTTCTTCAGGTGAATAAGCGCTTAAAGAATATAAACCTGGTAAATCTACAACTTTCCAATCATACTCTTGGCTTTTTCCTACAACCTTATCAACGGTTACACCTGGCCAATTGCCTACATATTGTCTTGATTTGGTTAAAGCATTAAATAAAGTAGTCTTACCACAGTTTTGATTACCCATTAAAGCTACAGTAATACGTGCCATTAGATAACCTCCACTAAAAGAGCATCAGCAAGTCTCATAGTAAGAGAATACCCTCTTACACTAAGCTCAATAGGATCTCCAAATGGAGCGGTTCTTACTTTAGTAACTTTTGTCTTTGGAGTAATACCTAAATCTAAAAGACGTCTTACAAGGGCTTTATCATCCCCTACGATGTTTTTAACTTCTACTGTTTGACCTTGTTCAACTGAAGCTAAGGTGTTCATAATCAAAATTCCTACTCAAAAATATTTTGAGTTAGTATATGCTAACTCTAGTTAGATTGCAACAACTAAATTAGCATAAGCTAACATATGCAATTTTAACCAGTAGTTTTTAGTGCAGATCTTGGTGTAAAAGTATGAGAAACTCACATTTGTAAGCCAAAAAAGTGATTTTTTGTTGTCTTAACGATGTGATTATTTATAATGAGTCCATCTAAAAATAAATATTTAGGAGATTTTCATGTTACACGCAGTTGATCCTAAAGGAAGCTTTTTTAAGTTTTTCAATAAGATCCCATTTATCTTACAAATTGTCATCGGCATGATTTTAGGTATACTTTTAGCTCTAGTATTACCTGAAGGTCAGGATTTTGTTTTCCTATTAGGTGACTTATTCGTATCTGCTTTAAAGGCAATTGCCCCACTATTAGTTTTCGTTTTAGTGTCAGCTTCTATTGCTCGTCATCAGCAAGGTGCTAATGCTAAATTAAAGCCAATTTTAGTTTTATATGTGGTTGCCATGTTCTTATCAGCAGCTACAGCTCTTATCATGGCAAGATTATTCCCATCAACCTTTACTGTACTAGCTGATCAAGCTACAGCTTCAGCTCCTGAGAATGTGTCAACCGTTCTTGTAAGCTGCATTAAGAAGGCTGTGGACAATCCTGTAAATGCCCTATTATCAGGTAACTACATCGGTATCTTATTCTGGGGTGTACTATTTGGTATTCTTTTCAGAGCTGCAAACGATCAAACTAAAGCTGTTCTTTCAGATTTTGCTTCTATCGTAAGCGGTGTTGTAAGAATCGTAATTAGATTTGCTCCATTAGGTGTATTTGGCTTAGTTTACGCTTCCTGCACTAAAGAAGGTGGTTTCTCAAATCTATTAGGCTATGTTCACGTAGTAGGTGTTTTAGTTGCTACTATGTTAATCATTGCTCTTGTTATTAACCCATTACTAGTATTCTTAACTACTTTCAAGAATCCATTCCCACTAGTTTTCACCTCTATCATGCATTCAGGTATTACAGCTTTCTTCACCAGATCATCTGCAGCTAATATTCCTGTAAACATGGCTTTATGCGAGAGATTAAAAGTACCTCGTGAGTCTTACTCAATTTCTATTCCTTTAGGTTGCACTATCAATATGTCAGGTGCTGCTGTAACTATCGTAATTATGACCATGGCTGCAGTTAATACTTTAGGTATTGAAGTAAACTTTGGTACTGCTCTTTTAATGTGCGTAGCTTCAGTTGTTTGTGCTTGTGGTACTTCAGGTATTGCAGGTGGCTCACTAATGCTAATTCCTCTAGCTTGCTCAATCTTTGGTATTTCAAATGATATTGCAATGCAAGTTGTAGGTATTGGCTTTATTATTGGTGTGGTTCAGGATTCTACAGAAACTGCTCTAAACAGCTCTTCAGATGTTGTATTTACTTGTGCTGCTAACAAAATCACTAAAGTAAATTAACTTTTGAATAGGTTATAAAAAATGCAGCTTAAAGCTGCATTTTTTGTATCTAGACTATGATTACTTTAAATTTAGAGCCTTTAGAACATACTCTTTTAAAGTGTTGTAGTCTGCTTTTAAAGTTACTGATAGAGATTCTTTGTTTACAGTATCTTCTAAAGCTTTTGGAAGTGGTAAGTCGATATTTAAAATTCTATCAACCTCACTCTTGAACTTAGCAGGATGAGCTGTACCTAAGAAGATACCTACCTCACCGTCTTTTAGATTGTCTGACAATACTTTGTAAGCAATAGCAGCATGAGGCTCTGCAATATAACCAGTCTTCTTATAAAGATCTTGCATTACTTGCTCGGTTTGAGCATCTGACAATGAGCCATAAGCAAAGTCTTTTAAAGACCAGCCTTGCATCTTAACTAAAGCTTCAACTCTAGGCCAGTTGTTTGGTCTTGAAATATCCATAGCA
This sequence comes from uncultured Succinivibrio sp., assembly GCA_902785325.1. Lineage (GTDB taxonomy): Bacteria > Pseudomonadota > Gammaproteobacteria > Enterobacterales > Succinivibrionaceae > Succinivibrio. The sequence goes on from CACZXZ010000018.1 coordinate 18,084, forward strand.
TTAGATAAAGTTGCAATAGTTGCATGAGGATCCCACTTACCAGATTGTAGGTAACGTGGTACAGTATCATTAGCGTTGCAAGAAATTACAAAGCGAGCTTTTAGACCTAAAGCTTTAGCAATTAAGCCTGCTGTGATATTACCAAAGTTGCCACAAGGAACTGAGAATACCACCTTGTCACGCTTGTCCTTAGGTAATTGAGCTACTGCCTCAAAATAGTAAGATACTTGAGCTAATAATCTGCTGATGTTAATGGAGTTAGCAGAATTTAGACCTACAGTCTTTTTAAACTCAACATCATCAAAAGCTGTCTTTACCATATCCTGACATTCATCAAAGATACCTTCAACTTGTACAGCTTTAATGTTCTTACCTAAAGTTGCAATTAACTTCTCTTGTAAAGTTGAAATCTTTCCCTTTGGATATAGCACAACTACATCAATACCCTGTTGCTCATAGAAAGCAGCAGCCACAGCAGCACCAGTGTCACCTGAGGTTGCAGTAAGAATAGTTAAATGCTTATCTCCACGGATAGAGCCTAAAACACGAGCCATGAAACGAGCACCAAAGTCTTTAAAAGCTAAGGTTGGACCGTGGAATAACTCTAGAGCATAGATATTTTTATCAGCTTCCACAATAGGAGCTTTAAAGGTAAAAGCATCAGCAATAATAGCTTCTAACTGTGGTACCTCATCACCAATTAGGTGACGTAAGATCTTTTGAGAACGCTCAACTAAAGGTAAATCTAATAGAGCATCAATATTGTCTAAAGGGGTAATGTGATCTGGGAAGAATAAACCTTGATCTCTACCAATACCTTGCACTACAGCCTGTGCAAAGGAAACCTTTTCGCTATGATCTTTTAAATTAAATAATTCCATAAATATTCTCTACACCTGTTGAGCAAAAGCACCACGTCTGTCTACTTTGCAAACATGGCAAAAACCGTCTTCATTAGCAATAAAATTGCGCTCTAGATATTCTTTCATTTCATGAGCTTTATCTAGATCTTCATAAATTGAAAAGATAGAAGATCCTGAGCCTGAAATACCAGTAGCTAGTGCGCCTAATTGTACGCCATGTGCTCTAGCATCTTCAAAGCCTGGGATTAAGCTTGCACGATATGGCTCTGCGATAACATCTACTAAACAACTTGCAGCAAGCTTATCATCACCTGTGTGGCATGCATGCACGAAAGCAGCTAGACGTCTGCCGTAAGTAATTACCTCAGATCTTGCATATTCTTTTGGAAGAATTTGTCTTGCAGCATTAGTTGATACTTTAATACCAGGGAAGCAGGATACCCAATACCAATTATCAAAATCAGGTAAAGTAGTAGAGATCACGGCGTTTTCTTGCACAATTAACTGCAAGCCACCAAAGTAGCAAGGTGCTACATTGTCATAATGGATAGAGCCTGAAATTTTACCTTCAAGTTTACCCATAAGCTCAAGACAACCATCACGACCTAAAACTTCACCGTGAATAGCATCTAAAGCAACTACAGCTGCTACAACAGAGGCAGCTGATGAACCTAAACCAGAGCATACAGGCAAGTTCTTTGACAATTCCATATGTACATTCAAAGGTTTAAGGTTACGCTTTTCAAGCTCTTCTTTGTACATTACATAGGCATCATAAACGATATTCTTTTTTTGATCTGTTGGTAACTTATGAGCAAATCTACCCACAGTCTTTACAGAGCAACCATCAGTATCAGACTCACTGATGGTAATTTCATCGCCTAAAACAGCCCCATCAATAGGCTTTAAAGCTGCACCTAATAGGTCAAAACCTACAGAAATATTAGCAGCACTTGCAGGAGCATAGGCTTTAAATACTTTTGACATTTTTAATCCTCGTGAGCCCAGTTTTGTAGACGTAACACGTCAGCTAATACACCAGCAGCAGTTACTGCAGTACCAGCACCATAACCTCTAATTACTAAAGGAATTGGCTGATAGTAAGCAGTAGTTAAAGCTAAAGCATTTTCACCGTCACGTACTTTATATAAAGCGTTATCAGCACTTACTGCAGTTACCTTGCAAGAGCACTTGCCATCTTTAATAGAGCCTACATAACGTAGTACTTTACCATGAGCTTTAGCCTCTTGTACCATCTTAGTAAAGCTATCATCAGCCTTTTTAATATTAGCTAAAACTTCTTGTGCGTTATTGCCTTGTAAGAATTCTTTTGCAACAGCACCTTGAACATCTACATCTGATAACTCAAGCTCTAAGCCACACTCACGAGCTAGAATTAACAACTTACGAGCTACATCCATACCGTCTAAATCGTCACGTGGATTTGGCTCTGTAAAGCCTTTTTCATAAGCGTTAGCAGTAGCTTCAGATAAAGTCATACCATCTTCAACTAAACCAAAGATGTAAGATAAAGTACCTGATAAGATACCTGAGAACTCAATTAAGCTATCGCCTGCTGCAAGCTCGTTTTGAATGGTGTTAATAACAGGTAAACCAGCACCTACGTTAGCCTCATATAAGAACTTACGGTGGTGAACACGGCTTGCCTCACGTAACTTCTTGTAATACTCATAAGTATTAGTATTAGCTTTCTTTGATGGAGTTACGATGTGGAAACCTGCTGCCATGTAATCTACATAAGTTAAAGCAAGATCTTCAGAGGAGGTACAATCAATTAAGATAGGATTGATTAAGTGTAAATCCTTGATTAACTGCTCTGCTTTCTCAGGAGTTAAAGCAGGTTCAGAACTTGCATCTAACAAGCTCTTGTAGTTTTCTAAATCTACGCAGTTTGAATCACAAATAAAGTGTTTTGAATTACCAACACCTACCACACGGATATCAATACCGTGGCGATTTGACAATTCTTGGCGTTGACGTTTTACCTGAGCTAATAACTCACCACCAACACCACCACAGCCGATTAAAACAAGATCTAAACGTTGTTTAGAATTGAAGAAAGCAGTATGAGCAAAAGCCACAGCCTCATTTACCCTCTTTTGAGAAATTACAGCACTGATTGAACGCTCTGAGGAGCCCTGAGCAATGGCTCTAATGTTTACGTTAGCTTCAGCTAAAGCTCTGAAGAACTTACCTGAAATACCACGAACCATCTTCATACCATCGCCTACAACTGAGACGATAGCACAGCCTTCTTTAATTTCGATTGGATTTAATAAGCCTTCTTTTAACTCTAACTTAAATTCATCTGATAGTACTTTCTTAGCCTTTTTAAGCTCTGATTGACTAATACAGAAAGAAATTGAGTATTCTGATGAAGACTGAGTAATTAAGGAGATAGATACGCCTGCTCTTGATACAGCGGTAAATAATCTACCAGCCATACCTACCATACCTTTCATACCAGGACCTGAAATATTAACTAAAGCAATATTCTTAAGATCTGAAATACCCTTAATAGGTACTGACAAATCAGTTTCCTCAGAAATTAAGGTACCAGGACCTTTTGGATTTTTAGTATTCTTAATTAGACATGGAATTCTAAACTGAGCAATAGGAGCAATAGTACGTGGGTGTAATACCTTAGCACCAAAGTAAGATAACTCCATAGCCTCAGCATAAGACATCTTCTTTAGAAGCACAGCACCTTCTACAGCGCGAGGGTCGCAACTGTAAACACCATCTACGTCAGTCCAAATCTCACAGCAAGAAGCATTAGAAATAGCAGCTAAACAAGCAGCTGAGTAATCAGAACCATTTCTGCCTAGTAACACAAGATTACCATTTGCATCACCACCACAGAAACCTGACATTAAGGTAATTGCTTCTACATCATCTTCAAGGGCAGCATATTTTTGCTTTGAAGCTTCAATATTAACTGAAGACTCCATTACGCCACCTTCTGTTACTAATACTTTTACAGGATCAATAACACGTACCTTTTTGCCTAAAGCTTGTAAAAGCTCTGCCATGATTAGAATGGAAAAACTCTCGCCACGGCTTTCTACAAAAGCCATAACCTCTTCAGGACATACGCCTAAAAGCACCATACCATTTAAACGGTCGTGTAAAATTGCAATGGTTTCGTTGAATTTAGCTAAAATCTTTTCAGTATCGAACTTGTCGTACTTTGCACCTAAATTCTTAATGATAGGCTCAACAATAGCTCTAATTTGCTCAAATTGCTCTTTGCCATCATTGCCACTTGCACCTTGAGAAACTAATGCTACTAAAAGATTAGTAATTTTAGCAGGTGCAGATAAAACTAAAGCGGTTTGCTCTGTGGTTGCGGTATCTAGTGCAATCTTTGCTACATCTTCAAATCTATCAGAATTTGCAACCGAGGTACCACCAAACTTTAGAACGCGCATAAACCAATGCTCCTGTAATAACGCACAATATTTTTGCTATATAAACAATATTTATTAACTTTTCCTCACAGCTTTTGTAAGGGATCACTACTGCTAAGACAACTATCTAGCTTCAGTGTGTTTGCAGCACTAACTCTTTTTTAGTTCACTATCTGCATTTTAAGGACAAGTTCTGTCCTTTGGATATTTCTAGCTACGTTTTATCCGTCTTTGCTTTATATCCTCAATTAGAAAATTTTCTTTTTCTAATTGATAAATTTTGAATTAAATTGTCTTATTTTTAAGGTTTAATCACATTTTGTCAAATCTTATTTTTTACTGTCTTGCCATTTTAGGCAAATAAATCCAAGTTACAAAGCTACGCCTTATTTTTTATTTGTAATTTCAATAAGTTAACTTTTGGCATTAAACATGCAAATTAACTTATACAAACACGAATAATAAGGTATACATATGTCCGATGTACAAGCATTAGCTTTAAATTTATATAAAGTAAAAGTAAATAACGAGCTAGATGAGCTTTCTTCAAATAGGAAGTACTTTGATCTTAGCGCTAATACGCTTCAAGAGGAGCGCATTACTAATTGTGTAGAGTTTGTAAATTGCCTAAATAGGCAAAATCAAAGTTACAGTAAATCTTATCAAAGGCAAGACAACTGCTCTACTAAAGAAGTTTTTTCTTCTAAAAATTCCTGTACTGTAAGTTTAGATAATAAAGTTGTGCCATCACCTTTAACTAATCTTGAACAAGTGCCTAAAGCTTTAATCGAGCAATTAGACAACCGTCCTATTGTGATGCCTAATCAATTAGAAAACGAGTTTGCACTAACAAAAAGTCTTATCAATAACATGATTGATACTTTAACTGCAAATAGGCAACAGTCTCTATCTAGTACCTTAATGTTACTTAAAGAGGTGACCTTACTTTTAAATAGCTACAACACAAGCTCCTTAGATTTAAGTATTCTTGCAAGTCAAATGAATACAAACTCTTTATCTGTAAACAGCCAAAACTTTATTGCCTTTTATATCATTGGCATAAACTTAAGCTTCTATATCAAGACTATCGATAAGAAATACTTTACAGAATACAAAAAAGAAAAGGAGAAAGAAAAAGAGCCTAAACGCTCTAAAGACAAAATTAAAGATCAAAAACAAAGGATGCAAGAGTTCTCTGCTCAATTTGATTTTGGTATTGCCTAAGTTAAATTTATTATACAAAAGGCATTCTGCTCTAAAATAGTGCTCACAATTTACTTATAAAATTGTGAGCAAAAACCAACTTTTACCCACGATTGAAAGCAAACTGCACCTTAAATTTATTCACCTTCAAAAATTTCCCTTTTTTAATGAGATTTATAGTAAAATACACAAAGTTTTTGTGCTGAAAAAAAATTTAAAGACAGCACTAATGCTGTATATAAATTAAAAAAATTTATTTAGTTTGAGGAACAAATATCATGAGAAAACCTGTTGTAATGGGTAACTGGAAATTAAACGGTACCAAGTCAACTGTAACTGATTTAATCAAAGCTTTCAGAGAGCCAGCAAACAAAGCTGCAAACGTTGATGTAGCAATCTGCGCTCCAGCTATCTTCATTGGTATGGTTGAATCATTAGCAACCGGCTCAAATTTAAAGTGGGGTTCTGAGGACTGCGATATTCACACCACTGGTGCTTTCACTGGTGAAAACTCACCTGTTATGTTAAAAGAATTCGGTTGTACTTATGCAATCGTTGGTCACTCAGAGCGTCGTGGCTACCACAACGAGAGCAACGAAGTTGTTGCTGGTAAGTTCAAGGCTGCTTTAGACAACGGTTTAACCCCTGTTCTATGCATCGGTGAGTCAGAGGCTGAGTACGATGCAGGCAAGACTCTAGATGTTTGCAAGGCTGAGATCAAGGCTGTTATCGATTTATGCGGTATCGAAGCATTCAACAATGCAATCATTGCTTACGAGCCAATTTGGGCTATCGGTACTGGTAAGACTGCAACTCCTGAGATTGCTCAAAACGTTCACAAGGGCATCCGTGAGTTCTTAAAGACCTTCTCAGCTGAAGTTGCTGACGGTGTTCGTATCCTATACGGTGGTTCATGCAACGCTAAGACCGCTCCTGAGTTATTCTCACAACCAGATATCGATGGTGGTCTAATTGGTGGTGCTTCTCTAAAGGCTCCTGATTTTACAGCTATCATTGAAGCAGCTGTTGCAAACGCTTAATTTACTTTCGGACACGTTATTATGGCAATTAAGAAAATTGGTGTATTAACTTCAGGTGGTGATGCACCTGGCATGAATGCAGCTATCCGTGCTGTAGTTCGTACTGCTTTATCATATGGTTGGGAAGTTCTAGGTGTACTTGATGGTTATTCAGGTCTACACGAGGGTAACTTCGTAGAATTAAACAGCCACTCTGTATCAGATTTATTAAACCGTGGTGGTACCTTCTTAGGTACAGCTCGTTTCCCTCAGTTCAAGCAAGAACAAACTCGTAAAGAGAGTGTTGAGGTTATGAAGAAACACGGTATCGATGCTCTAGTAGTTATCGGTGGTGACGGTTCATACATGGGTGCAAAGCTAATCTCTGAGTTAGGTTTCCCATGCATTGGTTTACCAGGCACAATCGATAATGATATCGCAGGTACTGATGCTACTATCGGTTTTGATACTGCTTTAAATACTGCTGTAAGCGCTATTGATAAGCTACGTGATACCTGCTCATCACACAAGAGAATCAGTGTAGTTGAGGTTATGGGTCACCACTGCGGTGATTTAGCTGTATGTGCTGCTGTATCTTGCGGTGTTGAAGCTGTTTTAGTTCCTGAAGTTGCATGGAACAAAGAAGCAGTTTATGCTGACATCAAGAAAGGCATTGATGCAGGTAAGAGACATGCAATCTTAGTTGTATGTGAGAACCAAACTGATGTTCACCAGATGGCTAAAGAGCTAGAAGAGTTAACTGGTTTAGAGACTCGTGCTACTGTTCTAGGTCACATCCAACGTGGTGGTACTCCATCAGCTGCTGATCGTGTATTAGCATCTCGTATGGGTGCTTATGCTTGTGAGCTATTAAAGAATGGTGAATCAGGCCGTTGCATTGGTGTAAAGCGTGGTGAGTTAGTTCACTATGACATCATTGATTGCATCAACAACATGAAGCATCAATTCATGCAAACTACTTATGATTTAGCTTGCAACTTAAAGTAATCAAGTAAATCTGTTTCATAAAAGGATCGCTTAAAGCGATCCTTTTTCGTATCCACTCTTAAATTTAATCTAAAGTTAATAAAAGCTTAATCCAGATCTACTACATTTAAGGCAAAGCAATAAATGCACTAGGAGCTGCCTATGCAAGATCACCAAATTTCACCATACCACCTAAGCTCAATTTTTAGTAATGACGACGAGGAATTTGAAGCTACAAAAGGAATCAGTCAAAATACAGATCTTGAAAAGCTAGTTAATCAAGATGAGCTTGAGAAAATGCTAGATTACGTTTTTAAACTCTTATTTAGAAAAGCAACTAAATAAGAGTTTTTTGTTTAGCCAAAGTTACTCATCAAGCACTGCTTTTAAGTGTTTAACAATGTAGTCTTGATCTAGCTTTTCTTGCTCTAAACGATTTAGATTTGGTTGTTTTGATAATGCCTCTAAACAAGCTTTTTCATCTTCAGTTAAAGCAGGATCTTCAATAGAGGTAGACTCTTTTTCAGTAACTCTTTTAGCAAGGTGGTTTTCGTATTCTAAAGTTTGCAAATCCATCATCACAGAGGTTACTTTAGCTTGAGTATTCTTTCTAAAGTTAGAGAGTATGAAAAATCCCCAGGAATCTAAATCGCCCCAATAAATAATTTTCTTCTTAGAAAGTAGCCACTTTGCTTTTGACCAAGCCACATCATTACCACAACCAAAGATTACAGTGGTATTTAAAAGTTTAGGTAGCATCAAACCTGATTGCACATTTTCTACCACCAAGAGATTGTCTCCAGGTAGCGCTATATGCTCGAGATCAGAGGTTGAAACTTGGAAGTAATCAAAATCTTTAACTAGTCTTTCATCTAAAATTCTTACATGTGCAAAGTTTTTAGGCTTTTTACGCACGTTCAAGAAAGCCTCTAAATCATTGTCTTCTTCTGTACAAATTCCTACTGCTTTAAGGATAGTAAAGATAAGTTTTAAGTTACGCTCTAGAAACTTAGTATCCACTCCTTCAAGTGGCAATGCTCTAATATATAGATTTTTCCCCATATCTCTTTTAAGTTGAGGTAAGGTTACAAGCAACAACTTAAAATCCTCAGCACTTAAATCGTCAAGTGAAAGGTATTTAATGAGTGGATATAAAGAGGACTTATCTTCAAGCTTAAAACAAGTTGCAAGAGAATCCACTCTATCTAGGAGTAAAGATACTTTTTTCCTATCGTCATTTTTGATGCACAAGAGCAACTCGTCAAAAGAGTTCACCACAAAGTAATTTGGAATTTGGCTACCATCTGCACCGCAAGCATAAACCTTTTGAGAGTATTCAATTAACTCTTGATGAGGATAGGCGTTATAACAGTGAATAAACTTTCCAAATGCATTAACGTCTTTTAAGATCTCTTGATTAGTAGGTGGTTTTAAAGCTACTTTAATTGGATATTCTCTTTGACCTAATAACCTTTTGATAAGGTTATTAAGATTTGAGATCTCTGTTTTAGTTATTCTTTCGATAACTTCGTTTATAAGTAACATTTAAACCACTCTTACCTACTAATTAGCTTCAAGCTCAATTCCAAGCTCTTTAAAGTCACTTTCTTGCTTTTGCAAAAGTTGCTCATCATACTCTTGCCATGTAAGCTCACACATAGCACTGTTATGGGTATCAGCAGGCTTTTCAACAATCACAAGAGATCTTGCAAAGTCACGAGCTAGCTCAATATTCTTAAATGGCGTAATTAGATTTACATGTAGATTTAATTCTTTAAAGATCTTCAACACTCTCTTACTTACCTTATCAGAGGTATTAGAGAAAGCCTCATCTAAGAATACTGTTGCATAAGTTGGAATATCACCATTGTCTGGAGTTAATACATAAGCCAAAGAAGCTGCTAATACGGAGCCTGCGAAAGCTTCTTTTTCACCACCAGATTTACCAGAGCTTGAGTTTAAGGTATCTTTAATGGTGCCTGTAGTCTTATCTAAAACATTAGCTAAGAACTTCATGCGAAGACGAGGATCTAAAATAGACTTTAGATCTTGAGCATTAGAATTTAGGGCATTGATTAAGATATTGATAACTTTTTCAATAGACTTATAGCGTCGCTCTGAATCGGTTTCATTGATTAGATTCATCACAGCTTTAGTACTTTGATTAAATTCTTTAATTGCAGGATTATCAATACGTTTAGGCTCAATTGACAAGTAAGTATTTTCACTAAATTCAGCCTTTTTGAGCACATTGTTAATAAGCTCAATTCTATCTTTAATAGAGTCTAATTCTTGAGAGATCTTTTGTACAATGCAAGCTACAGATTGGGTAACTTCTGTATTTAGTTTAGATTTAAACTCTTCTACAAGTTTTGGTAAACCTTCTTGCTCAATTTGTTGTAAGTATTTTAAGTAATACTCATAAGCTTCAAATTCACTGCCCCAATCAATACACAGAGCTTCCCATTTCTCATAGAATTTAGCAATGATGTTACTGATTTTATTCTTTGCATCATTCATACGATTTGTAGCCACAGCTTCTTCTTGATAAAGACTGTTTCTAAAATCGCTCTTGTTAATATCTGTAAAGACGTTTTGATGAGTAAACTTAAGCTTCTTCATCATATCTTGAAGCAATAATTCAATATTAGCATCAAGGGTAACTGAAGGTTGTTTTGCTAAAGCTTCAAGCTTGCTTTGAAGATCTTTAATAGCTAAATCAACGTTATTGATAGCAATCATAAGCTTAGTAACTCTATCTTCAGCTTGCTTTAAGACTTTTTCACTAAGCTCACACTGCTCTTTTAATTTAGCAATAGAGCTGTCATGAATAAGGATGTCATATTGCTCTTGTAGAGAGATAATTTGCTCTTTTACAGAGCGAATATCTATCTTAGAAAATGAATCGATACTCTTTAAGCTATATTCAATAATGCTAATTTTTTCTTGAACACTATCTCTTTTAGCGTTGGCAGCTTTTACTTTGTCGTTAACTGCTGTAAGTTGCTTTTGAAGCTCACTAAGCTTTTTATTTAAGTTCTGAAGTTTATCCTCATTAGAAAAGCCAATACACCAAGAGGAAGGATCATTTACTAAAGTTAAGTCTTTCTTTTCAAAAAAGCCTTTGTTCTTATGAATAAGACCTTCTTTAGTCATTGAAAATTCAGTGACATTAAGCTTATCAACACTATCAACACAGCATAAGTCGTAGTTATTTAAATGCTGCTTTAAAAACGGTGTAAACTCATGCTTTTTAAAGTTCAGCTTAGTTAAAAAGCCATCATTACCAAAGGTTGTAAAGCCTGGTGCTACATCTTTTACTACTTGAACTCTTACATGCACACCAGTGTGTCTTGCATTTAACCACTTAGTTATAAGCTCATAGTCATTTTTAGACACTAAAAGGGTTTGTCTAAGTCCACCTAAAGCTCTTTCAATTGCACCTTGCCAAGAGGCTTCTGACTCTTTAACTTCAATAAGCTCTGCAATATAAGCTAAGTGATTTATGTTAATGTTAAGAGAAGATGCTAAATCCTCTCTTAATCTTTGATACTTGATAGACAAATTAGAGCCACGGTGCTTTTGTAAACTCTCAATTTCGTCTTTTACCACAAGCTTATCGGCTTCAAATTTTTTGCCTTCAAGAGCAATATTGATCACTTGATCTTCAAGCTCTTGTTTTTGAGATGCTAAATCCTCTTTAAGCTTATCAGCATCACTCTTGCTTTGATAGAATTCTTCTTGAGTAGTAACTGTAGGTAAGCCTAAATTTTTTAAGATGCTGTTATAGTCAGAAGCATTTTTCTCAACTAGAGCAAGCTCTTTTTGCTTAGCTCCAATTTCATTTTCTAATACTTTTGTCTTATCGCCACCATTAGCACCTAAAGCAGTAAGGTTTTGCTCATGAGTACGTTTTGCATCTATTAGACGATTATCATCATCTTTCTTTTGAGCTTCTAAATTACCTAATTCAAACTGCTTTTCTTTTAAAGAGCCTTGATAGTAGTCTTTTGCATAGCGGTTAACAAAAGGCTCTAAGCCCTCAATTGCTCTTTCATAATCTAAACACAGTTTTTGGTATTTAGTAAATTTTGTAGTTTGCTCTGGAAGATCTTTTAAATACTCTTCTTGCTTCTGAGCTTCTTTTAAACGCTCGTGAATATTTTTAAGATCATCAAATTGCTTGATAGTATTTACAGCATCTTCTTTTACAGAGCCAGGCTCTAACACTAAGGTTCTAATTAGGTTAGTTAAATCGTCAATCTTTTTTAATCCTAAAGCTCTACCTAATAAGGCAGGTGCATTTTGGTTATCCATATGTAAGCGATGTCTAAAATGAGTTTCATACTCACTAAAGTTATCATCACAAACAGCACAACCTTCTATTGCTTTTAGGTACTCTTTTAAAGGTCTAACATCAAAGTTTTTAAATCTAAATAACAGCTCTTTTACATCTACATCCACAGGGCATACGCTGTAAATCTTTTTAACATCACTGTAAGCAGTGGAGTCTGAGTTGATGTAGAAAATACCTAACAAAGCTACTTGCTGTTTTGAGGCGGTATACTCATATAAAGCTTTAATCACCGTTACTACAGCCTGCTCACGCAAGTTTCTTGAAGTTTGATTACCTTCATCATCAACCATGCTACCAAAGCTTCCACGGATGTAGCTTACAAGATTACGATCATTCTTTTTCTCTTGAGCAGCAGCTAAGTTATAAGACACTCTTGAAGCTGGTCTTAGCAAAGTCATTAAAGCATCAATAATAGTAGATTTACCAGAGCCGTTTTCACCAGTGATTAAGGTGCCTTCAGGATCGATATTTAAGGTGTGCAAACCATTGAATGAGCCCCAGTTATATACAGTAACTTTGCTAAGCTTTACCTGATCTACTTCATCATAAGAAAACAATAATTCACCTTGCTTACTCATTATCTGCATCCTCACTGCCAACTACGGTTCCGTTTACTTTTCTAAATTCTTCTAAAAGCTCATTTAACTTATTTAAATCCACTACAAATCTAATCAAAGGTAAGATTAAAAAACGGTCATTGTCCTCTGAAGGTAATCTCTTTAATAGATGATATTCGCACAAATCTCGCAGAGCACCATTTAGCTTTTGCTGATCTTTTCTGTCAGATACAGAGATATTCATGTATGGTAGTAAAGCATTTTTAATGTAATCAATATCAATTACAATGGAGCTTTCACCTTGAGAAAAACGCTCTTGATAGTACTTACGCAAGATTAAAATCAGAATAGATTTAAAAGGAGTTAACACTGACTTGTTAATTAAGAACTTATCCTCAACAAAAGCTTCACTTTCAGGATCTAGTTGAGCTTCATCCTCTGCATCAGCAATTTCATCCTCGCGATTAAGGTTTTTAATATAGGCAAGACCGATATCAGGATCTACTACAAGCTCAATATTGATATTTCTAAGATAGCTTCTAATAAAATCCTCATTTTCCTTTTTACGAAGTAATTTGTATTGCAAAGAATCTAATTCAAACTGCACACTACCAGTTTTTAAAAGATCGACAATGATATTTCTAACTTTTGCATCAGCTTCTTTAACTAAGTTTTGATTGTCACTCTCTAATAAGATTTCGTTTTCGATGCTCATTATTTATCCTCACTGTCGCGTAGCATTTGGCTTGATAGAATTATTTTTGGAAGGCGAATTTTTAAAGAGCCTTTATGCTGAGAGATGTTTTTAACAATAATTTCTTCTTGTTCTAAAATTGGATCTTTATTAAGTTCTCTTGCAACTCTAACAAAAGCAACCACCTCATCTAATCCATACTTAAGTTGAGTCCTTTCGATGATGCTTCCCACACTCAAGGATGAGGCATTACCTAAGATCTTCTTAATAGTATTTTTTACATCACTTAATTTAACGGTATCAATCTGTTTTAGAATTTCAGATCTGATAACTTTAGAATTCTCATGCTCTACAAACTCACCAAGTTTTGCTTCTTTTGGAGCCACCTTAATGGCATTTTTTAAAGCCTCTACTGAAAATACTTTTACATTACCCTTTTCAAGCGTGGTTTCAAGTAATTTTGTATATAAGTTAAGACCAGTATCTTTAAGTTTGACAGCTTCTTTTTCAAGTTTAGAGATGGTTTTTGTAAGTAAACGATTCTCTTTAAACTCTGAGCTTTCAAGATATGCTCTTAAATTAGCATCAATTTGAGCTCTTACTTTTCTTACTCTATCGCACTCGTTTACAAGAATATCGATAAAGCTGTGAAGAAACTTCTGTTGCTTTTTATCAAGATGCTTTGCTATAGGTTTATCAAGAATAAAGTCAATTTGAGAATTAAACTCGTCACGAAGCTTGGCTTGGCATAATAGCTTAAAGAAATCCTCGTAAGCTGCGCCATAATCAGTTTTACGTTGTATAGCTTCTTCTTTTAGGACATCTTTAATCAACTTACCTTTTGAAGCTTCATCGTTAATCATTTTGACACGAATGTTTTGGGCAATTTCAAAAGTTTCTTCTTCAAGACGTCTAAAGTCATTTGGAATACGATTTGCTAAATCATAAATAGTTCTTATCTTTTCCTTTTGACGTGTAGTAGACAATTTAGCTAAATCGCCTTTACTGATGGCAGCTCTTTCTTTTTCAAGCTCTTTAATTTGTCTGTCAACTTCCTGAAGACGTAATCTCTTATCAGTGGTTAATTGCACGAATAACTCGTGTACTTGATCCTGAAGAATTTGTAAGTGAGTAGCTGAAGTTGAAACTATTTTTGCATCTAGTTTGTCAGCAAATTCAATAGCCTTTTGAGCTGCATCAGTTAAGTAGATTTTATTGTTTAGCTCTTTAATCCAACCTTTAGTTGGATTCATCCAATCATTTAGATAATCTTTAGCACTTTGCAACTGTAAAGACTCATCCTTAGCTTTTAGAGATGAGAGAAATTCTTTTAAACAAGCACGAGCTTGATCGTAATCCACCTCTCTTGCATTAGCAAAAAGGTTCTTTAAAAAAGCTAAGATCATAGGAGCAGAATCTGCTCTTAACAATCTCCAGGTTTTATTTATCTCAAGTAAGTTACTAAACCTTGAGTAATCAGACTGAAAATCCATATTAAATTTTACAAAGCAATAATTAAAGCCAAACAAAATCGGAGTAAATTATAACCGACAAATGCGATTTTTTAGCAGATATTTGGAGATAATATGTTAATAATTACTAAGCTTTCTAAGTACTTTTTAAAGAAGTCTTTAAATAGGCAAAATCTTGATGAAGATCTTTTAGACAAGTTAAATGACGATTGCATAGACTCTCTAGAGCAATTGCTTTTAGATAAGGAAAGCTTGTCCTCAAAGAGTCTATATAAGATTGCGTTTAGATGTAAAAGGCAGATCTTTGCTTAATTAAAAAAAGTAATAGATGATTATGTGTCCTACAGCTAAAGCGTAGAGACCTGCAAACACGTCATCTATCATCACACCTAAACCACCACCTATCTTTTTATCAAAATAATTGATAGGAAATGGTTTTAACACATCAAAAAATCTAAATAGCACAAAAGCTAAAAAGGTTAAATAGATATTACTTGGAAATAAAAAGACACTGATAAACATGCCACAGAATTCGTCGATAACGATAGCGCTGTTATCATGCATTCCAAGATCTTTTTCGCAAATTGAAGATGCTATAGTACCTAAAATAAAGGTAAAAATAATCACACCTAGAGCGATATACCAAGGCGCAAAAACAAGTAGCATGCAAATTGGTAGTGCCGCAAGAGAACCATAAGTTCCAGGAGCTTTTGGTAATAAACCAGAGCCAAAACCTAAGGCAATAAAGTGCCAAGGATTTTTAAGGCTTACATTTTTTAAAAATGATCTGTCGTGTTTATCCATGATATCAAATAAGTAATTTTGTAGTTTAAAAGTACATTAAGCAATGGTTACTGAAAAGTCTTATTAAAGATTGCTTTCAAGAACAAAGATTGCAACTCCAACTAATTATAAGGTAATAAGTGTCAAAGTAAAATGAGAAAATGACCGTCTAGAAACGCAAAAACCGCCATCCAAAGGACAGCGGTTTCCCGACTTTCGAGGGTCGTAGAAATTAAAAAAGCGCTTAGCCCTTTATTTATCTAGGTTAGCGCTTTTTTAGATTTTTTTTGTTATGTAGTTAATGC
>CACZXZ010000019.1 GCA_902785325.1 uncultured Succinivibrio sp.
GTGGAGAGCTAGAGTAACCTCTTGGAAATGCAAAGCCCCACTCTGTGGGGCTTTGATCTCGGACTTTCTCATGTGACATAAAAAATGTGAAAATCCGAGTAACAAAAAAGCCTGTAATTTTGGTTACAGGCTTTCTCTTAGATAAAAGATAAAGTTTTAGATATACTCTACCTTAACAATCTCGTAGCAAATAGTTCCCTTAGGGATCTTAATCTCGATTTCGTCTTCTTCAGCTTTACCTAAAAGACCTTTAGCAATAGGAGTCTTGTAGGAGATAAGGTTAGCTTCAATGTCAGCCTCATCCTCACCTACAATCTTATAAGTGGTCTCTTTTTCAGTATCTACATCTAGAACTGTTACAGTAGCGCCAAAAATTACTTTGTGAGCACCTGAAGGAGCCTTTAACTTAGTAACATCAATTACATTTGCTGAGGCTAATTTTCCTTCAATATCTTTGATTCTAGCTTCACACATACCCTGCTCTTCTTTAGCAGCATCGTATTCAGCATTCTCACTAAGATCGCCATGGCTTCTAGCTTCAGCAATGGCTGCAACAATGCGAGGTCTTTCAACAGTCTTTAAACGTTGAAGCTCTTTTCTTAATAAATCCTCACCACGTGGAGTCATTGGAGTCTGATCCATAATAACACCTCAATCTAAAATAAAAAAATAACGCCTAACTTAAAAGTTCAAATTAGGCGCTTTATGTGTTTACTATACCCCAAAACGATTAAGTAATCAAACTTATGCCTTGAACGTTTTGAGTTGTATCACTTACTAACTTGATAAATCATCTAAAAACTTTTTAACTTTATTTAAGAAGCCTTCAGATTTGGGTTTATGTGAGACTTTTTTACTCGCTGCATCCTTTTTTGAGCTGTCAGAGCTATCTTTAGTAGCTTCACCGTTTAGACTTGCCTCAAGCTTCTTTAGTAAGTCTTTTTGCTCTGAAGTTAAGTTTACAGGAGTCTCAACTACAATCTTGCAGTATAAGTCACCCTTACCGCCAAAGCCGTAAGATTTAATACCTTTACCTGATAGACGCATTGTCTTATTAGTCTGGGTACCTTCGGCAATGGTGATCATCACAGGACCTTCTAAGGTAGGTACTTCAACCTTGCCACCTAAAGCAGCTGTAGTAAAGCTTATAGGTACCTCGCAGTATAAGTCACTACCATCTCTTTGGAAGATCTCGTGCTCTTTAACTTCGATAAATACGTATAAGTCACCTGCTGCACCACCATTTAGACCAGCCTCACCTTGACCTGACAATCTAATCTTATTGCCAGAATCTACACCTGCTGGAATGTCAACGGATAGTACCTTTGTATCAACTACACGACCGGTGCCACCACAAGTCTTACAACCGTTAGTTACAATGTAACCTGTACCTTGGCAGTGTGGACAGGTTTGACCAAACTGCATAATACCTTGACGAACAAAGATTTGACCTGAACCTTTACAATGAGGACAAGTTTCTTTTTTACCGTCTTTACCAAGACCTGTGCCATGACAGTCTTTACATGGTACATAGGTTTTGACATTAAACTTCTTCTTGCAGCCTTTAACAGCTTCTTCAAGAGTTAAAGATACCTTTACTCTGATATCACGACCATCGACTTGTTGTGGGCGAGAGCGAGACTGACCACGTCTGCCACCACCAAATAGATTGTCAAAAATATCAGAAAAAGAATCACCACCGAAGTCAAAGCCACCAAATGGGTTACCACCACCAAAAGGATTACCACCACCGGCTTGAGAACCGTCTACACCATCAAAACCGTAATTGTCATAGGCAGCACGCTTTTGAGGATCTGACAATACTTGGTAAGCTTCGTTGATTTCACGGAATTTCTCACCAGCATCAGGATCTTTACATCTATCTGGGTGATACTTAATAGCTAGTTTCTTAAAAGCACGCTTGATGGTATTCTCATCGGCACTTTTATCAATACCTAGCACTTCATAGTAATCACGTTTTGCAGCCATAATGCCCTCTTTTAAACTAACAAAGGCAGGAGGTATTACCTCCTACCTTCAATGTATTTGATGTGTTAAATAAGATTACTTGTTGTCTTCTTTAACTTCTTCAAATTCAGCATCAACTACATCGTCATCCTTCTTAGATGAACCTTGAGCTTGTTGCTGTGCGCCTTGAGCTTGTTGAGCTTGGGCTTGAGCTTGAGAAGCTTGCATTAACACTGCAGCTGACTCTAATACAGCCTTTTCAGCCTGCTCAATCTTCTCTTTGTCATCGCCACGAGCAGCTAGTTCAAGATCAGCTAGAGCCTTGTTTACCTTAGCCTTATCATCAGCTGAAACCTTATCACCTAAATCAGCTAATTGCTTTTTGATCTGGTGAGAGGTTGAATCAGCTCTGTTACGAGCAGCAGCTAATTCCTCAAACTTCTTATCCTCAGCTGAGTGCTCTTCAGCCTCACGAACCATACGCTTGATATCGTCGTCTGATAGACCAGATGAAGATTGAATTGTAATCTTCTGCTCTTTACCAGTCTTCTTATCCTTTGCTGATACGTGGATTAAACCATCAGCATCGATATCGAAGGTAACTTCAATCTGAGCCATGCCACGTGGTTGAGGCTCAATACCCTCTAAGTTGAACTGACCTAATGACTTGTTGTCAGCAGCTCTCTTACGTTCACCTTGTAATACGTGAATAGTTACAGCAGGCTGATTATCCTCGGCAGTTGAGAATACCTGAGACTTCTTAGTAGGAATAGTAGTATTCTTCTCAATTAAGGTAGTCATAACACCACCTAAAGTCTCAATACCTAATGATAGAGGGGTAACATCTAGTAATAGAACGTCCTTCTTATCACCAGTTAACACACCACCTTGAATTGCAGCACCGATAGCAACTGCTTCATCTGGGTTTACGTCCTTACGAGGCTCTTTACCAAAGAAGTCAGCAACTAACTTCTGAACCATAGGCATACGTGATTGACCACCAACTAGGATTACATCGTTAACCTCTGATGGAGTTAAGTTTGCATCAGCTAAAGCAGTCTTTACAGGCTCTAAAGTTCTGTTTACAAGATCTTCAACTAGAGACTCTAGTTTTGCACGAGTGATCTTGATGTTCATGTGCTTAGGACCTGTTGCATCTGCTGTGATGTAAGGTAAGTTTACATCAGTCTGTTGTGATGATGACAACTCAATCTTAGCCTTTTCAGCAGCTTCCTTTAAACGTTGTAAGGCTAAAGGATCAGCACGTAGGTCAACACCTTGCTCAGCCTTGAACTCGTCGATTAAGTAATCTACGATACGGTTATCAAAATCCTCACCACCTAAGTGAGTATCACCGTTAGTAGCTAGAACCTCAAAGGTCTTCTCGCCATCTAACTCATCAATATCAATAATAGAGATATCGAAGGTACCACCACCTAAGTCGTAAACAGCAATCTTTTGCTCGCCCTTAGCTTTATCCTCACCGTAAGCAATAGCAGCAGCGGTAGGCTCGTTGATGATACGCTTTACGTTTAAGCCTGCGATACGACCAGCATCTTTAGTTGCTTGACGCTGTGAATCGTTAAAGTATGCAGGGCAGGTAATAACAGCTTCTGTTACTTCCTCACCTAAGATGTCTTCAGCAGTCTTCTTCATCTTCTTTAGAACTTCAGCTGAAATCTGAGGTGGAGCTAGTTTCTTATCATCAACCTCAACCCATGCATCACCGTTATCTGCCTTAGTGATCTTAAATGGCATGATGCTTACGTCACGTTGAACCTCAGCATCATCATAACGACGACCAATTAAACGCTTGATAGCAAATAAAGTATTCTTAGGGTTAGTTACAGCCTGACGCTTTGCGGCATCACCAACAATAATCTCACCATCTTTAGTGTAAGCTACAACTGAAGGAGTTGTACGACGACCTTCTGAGTTCTCAAATACACGAACCTTATCGCCATCAAGTACAGCTACGCATGAGTTAGTAGTACCTAAGTCAATACCAATAATCTTGCCCATTTTAAATTCCTCTTTGTTTAACCTTTTAACAAGCTTTAAGCTTGCCTTAACTTATCTGTTTTAGTAAATGGAGCTTAGTTTTTACAATTTCAAGACTAAGCTTCAATATTTATTCTATTTTCTTCAGAACTAGTCTCTGCTTTAGGTGCAGAGCCTGCTGGAGCGCCACTTGATACAATTACCATAGCAGGACGAACTACACGACCGTTTAAGGTGTAGCCTTTTTGCATTACAGTAATAACGCAGTTTGCTTCAACCTCAGCGCTTGGCACCATGGAAATTGCCTGATGTAAATTAGGATCAAAAGCTTTACCTGTAGGATCCACAGCCTCTACACCAAAGCCTTTTAATTCTTTTAATAATAAAGTTACAGTGTTTTGAACACCTTCAATGGTACTCTTAGCAGCTTCATTATTAGGATCAGCATGAACTAGTGCTAACTCTAAGGAGTCCACAACTGGAATTAAAGCTTTTAAAATTTTCTCATTGCCAAACTTTCTTTCACGTTCAACATCAGCTTCAATTCTCTTCTTTTGATTTTCACACTCAGCAAAAGCACGCACTAATTGCTCTTTTTCAGCTTTTGCCTGAGCTTGAGCTTGAGCTAAACTTGCTTTTAATTGCTCATTTTCAGCAATGATTTGCTTAGGATCAAAAACAATCTCCTGCTCTTCATTGTTAGCATCTGTTTGCACAGCTTGCTCGTCAGATGCTTGAGCTTGTTCTTGAGCTTGAACTTCAGCATCTTGAGTTTGTGGTTGTGTTGCTTCTTGTTGTTGAGCTTTTGCTTGAGCTTCTTCAAAAGCCTGTTGCATTTGAGTTTCTTCAGTTTGCATGTTGTTCTCTTAAATTTTTAGTAAAAATTATCAACTGCTTAAGTAAATGGGGATAAATATTTTGATTTCAAGTAGGCTTTGCTCAAAATTTCTACAAATAAAAAAACATGTCTCCTTAAAGTTTGCTAAAATCACTTAAAAGTTAAGGACATAATTATGCAAATTAAACACTTTTTAAAAATCTCAGCTTTTGTTGTAGCTACAACTTTACTTACTACCTCATGTGCTTACCGTGCTCCACTTACCCAAGGTAACTATGTAGAGCAAGATCTTGTAAATCAACTTGCAGTTGGTATGACTAAAGAGCAGGTACGCTATCTTTTAGGAACTCCTATGGTCATCGATCCATACGATAGCACTCGTTGGTACTATGTTCATTTTTCTCGTATTGGATGGAAAGATCCTAAAGTTCAAAACTTAGTGTTACTCTTCAACGGTGATAGCCTTGTGGATATGAGTGGTGATTTTCAAAAGCCTACCACCTTTGATAGTGGTATAGGCGTTCAAAATCCAGCTGCTTCACCAGATTTTGAGTTACCAAAGAACTAAAGAACTAAGGTATAAGTTCATGGTAATTAAACTTCCACTTATAATCACAAGTGTTGTTACAGCCTTTGTTATAAGTGGTTGTTCTCTTGAAGCAACCGATCAAGAATTTCAAAGAGTATCCTCCCCTTATCAAGATATTGAACACACTCTCACAGAAAAAGCGCAACAAGAGTTTTTTAAACAAGCAAAGCAATGCATCTTAGGCGATGGCTCCCTTGCCGATGAGGTTTTGTTGACCTTTAACTCTTCTCTACCTTTAAAAGACAGACCTAAAGTTGGAGTATTTTTAGAAGACAGTTTTCAAGAGCAGTTAAACGCTAAAGACAGTAAACCATATCTTTTCCAAACCAAAATGCTTACAGTCATGTATGAAAACTGTCTTCAAAAAGCATCCTCCTTAAAGAGTAAAGACTACTTACAATATTTTGTAACTAGAGCTTTTGTCATTGCTAGAATCTCTCAGCATTATTACCTTGAAAAAGACTATCTAAACGGTGCTTACTGGCAACAAAGAGCGATAAATTTGGTGGGATTAGCTCAAGGCAACTATATCTTAGGGCGTGAATTTGTCAAAAATCCTAAGACTTTGCAAATGGGAGCAGACATGCTTGCCTTTGCAGCCACTTTGAACAATCAAAACGCGATTAGTTATCTTAATGACTACGTAATTTATCAAAACATTTTTGATAAATTACAAGAAGAGAGCATTGAAAGAGCTAATAGTCGCAATTAACAAATTTCCTCATCAAAAGAGTGCAAAATTGTGGTAACTTAACATAGAGTTAACACTTTATTAAATAAGATTTAATACAAATTTTCTAAAATATAAGACATTATTGTTTTTATTTAAGATTTTATATTTGAGGTTATTATGGAGCAACTTGCTGATACTATCGTTCCAAAAGAGCTATCTTGGCTTTCCTTTAATGCTAGAGTGTTACAAGAAGCAGCAGATCCTTCAGTGCCTCTTATTGAACGTGTGCGTTTTTTAGGTATTTATTCAAGTAACCTAGATGAGTTCTTTAAAGTTCGTGTAGCTGAGCTTAAGCGTCAGGTAATTATTAACAAAGCTCAAGGTCAAAATGAAGAAGCTGTATCTTTACTTAGAAAAGTACAGGCTGAGGCTAATAAATACCAAAGAACTTTAAACCGTTTGTATAAACAGCTTTTAGTAGAGCTTGCTGATCACAACATCTTTATGCGTGATCAAGACTCTATTACTAAAGAGCAAAAAGAGTGGGTTATAGCTTACTTTAAGCACCACGTAATCAAACACATTAACCCTGTAATCATCGATACAGATACTGATTTAGTATCCTTCTTAAAAGATGAGTTTACCTATCTTTTAGTTAATATGACCGATGGTGAGGAAGTTCACCACGCTCTAATTGAGATTCCAACTGACAAATTACCTCGTTTTATTAGAATGCCATCTGAAGATAACACTGTTACCTTCATGTTCCTAGACGATGTAATTCGTGTAGGTATGAATAAGATCTTCTACGGCTTATTCAATTACACTAAGATTGAAGCTTACTCTATTAAGATGAATCGTGATGCTGAATACGATTTATTAGGTAATATCGACCGCTCTGTATTAGAGAATATGTCTGAAGCTTTAAAACAGCGTTTAAACGCTATGCCAGTACGTTTTTCTTATGATGCTCAAATGCCAGAGCACATGGTAAACTTCATGGCACGTGAGCTTAAGATGAGCTCTATTGACTCAATGATGGCAGGTAACCGTTACCACAACTTTAAGGATTTCTTATCTTTCCCATCATTAGGCTCTGACGACATGGAAAATCATGCTTTATCAGAGATTAAGTCAGTACAATTTGAAACAGCTGATACACCTTTTGATGCGATTGCTAAAAAAGATGTTCTTTTATATTACCCATACTACTCTTTTGATTACTTTACAGAGTTCCTCCGTCAAGCATCCTACGATCCTAAGGTAACCTCCATTAAGATCAATATCTATCGTGTAGCAAGCAACAGCCGTGTAATTAACTCCTTGATTCACGCTGCTAACAACGGTAAGAGTGTAACTGTAGTAGTTGAGTTAAAAGCACGTTTTGATGAGGCTAACAACGTTAAGTGGGCGTCTCGTCTAACTCAAGCAGGTGTAAAGGTACTCTTTGGTTTACCTACCTTAAAAATTCACTCAAAACTTTGCTTAATTACTCGTCATGAGGATAAAGGCATTGTGCGTTATGCTCACGTAGGTACAGGTAACTTCAATGAAAAGACCGCTAAGATTTACACAGACTTTGCGCTCTTTACAGCAAATGAGAAGATCACCAAAGAAGTTGATGATGTATTTACTTTCATTGAGTATCCATACACAAGACCTGTCTTTGAGAATTTATTAGTCTCCCCATTAAATTCAAGAGATCGTATCTCCTTTATGATTGATAGGGAAATTGATTTTGCAAAGCAAGGTCAACACGCAGCTATCACCTTTAAGGTAAATGCTTTAGTTGACGTACCACTAATCAATAAGCTTTATGAAGCATCACAAGCTGGCGTTAAGATCCGTGGTATCGTACGTGGCATGTGCTCATTAAGACCTGGTATTGAAGGTTTATCTGAGAATATCTTTATCACCTCTATCGTTGATAGATTCTTAGAGCACCCTCGTGTCATGATCTTTAACAACGGTGGTGATGAGGAGTTATTCATAAGCTCTGCTGACTGGATGAAACGTAACTTAGACTTACGTATTGAAGTAGGTGCTAAAGTTCTAGATCCTGAATTAAAAGCTCGTATCAAGGGCATTATGCAACTTCAAGAAAACGATAACAGAAAAGCTAGAATCATCGATGCTGATCAAAAGAACGTTTATGTTCAAGCTCAGGAAGGTGAAAAGCAAATTCGTTCTCAAATTGATATTCATGAATATCTAGTTGAGCAAGAAAATGCTATTGCTAAAGAGTTAGAGAAAAACTAAGAAGCTAAAAGCTTCTGTAAAAAAGATCATCTAACGATGATCTTTTTATAATTTTGGCTCTTGAATTACTAAACCATCTTCTAAAGCAGCCTCAAGCCAAGATTTTTTAGCATCAAGAGCATTAGCTAAAGCAGATTCAAGAGATTGACCGCAAGTTAAGCAACCTGGTAATTCAGGAAAAGACACGACAAATCCACCTTCGTCAGGATCTTTTATTACTTCCATTGTGTAATTCAATCTTAAGTAGTCTTCTATCGTTTTCATTTATTATCCTAAGTTTTTTAAGACTTACGTTTTAAAAGGTAGAAAGCTAAGGATGCAAAGACAATACTTGCAAAGGAAGCTCCTATAATTGGAGGCACACCATAAACTATAGAGAATGGGGATACTATCTGATTGAGCACATAATAGCCAAAGCCTAGGGCAATACCTGCTACAACTCTAGTACTCATATTCATTGAGCGTAATGGACCAAAGATAGTGGATAAAGACAATAATAGCATTACTAGCATTACAAGGGGACTTAACAGCTTATTGTAGAAGAAAAGTCGATAACGGGAGGAATCCACACCATTTTGCTCAATGTATTTTATGTAATCTACTAACTGCCAAATTGGCATATTTGAAGAAATCTCACCTAAGATCTCAAGTCTTTCTACGTTAACGTGTAGCTTCCAAGCTTTAGTTTTATAGTAGTTAGTGGCAACATTCTCATCGTTAATCTCATGCTCAATTACATTATGCATGATCCACTTTCCATCTTCGTATACACCTTTATCAGCACGACTAATTTTACGTAAGGTAATACCATCAAAATCATAGCGAATAACATTCATAAGATGAGCATTGTTGTAAATGGAGCGAATGCCAATAAAAGTATCCCCTTCTTTAAACCAAGTACCAGAGCTTGTAAAGGATATGCCCAAGCCATACACTTTAGTGTCATAACGCTCTTCAGCGTACTTTTCACAACGAGCGGTAGCAAACTCACTTATACACATCACAATTATGATTAGGGGGAGTAAACTTTTAATACAGGACACACCAATATTAAGTTTTGATAAGCCTATAGATTGCAACACAATAATTTCGGAGTTTTTTGCAAGATTACCAAGACCTATCACACCACCGATTAAGATAGATACGGGGAAGAAAGTTACAAAAGAGCTTGGAACTTTATAAAGGCAGTATTCAATTACAAACAAGAAATCAACACTACCTCTACCAATGTAACGCAGTGAATCAATTAAATTTATCAAGAATGTAAATAAGGTTAAACAAATAGATACTAGTAACACAGAGAAAATAATGTTTTTACCTACGTATCTATCTAAAATTCCAAACATGAAGTTATATCCTACTTTTTAATTGATCTAATCTACTTGTTTTTAACAAGTGCTTTCTTTTTCTTGCCACCACGTTTTCTTTCAATATTTAAAGGCACTGCAACAAAAATAAAGAAAACAATCGGTACTAGATATAAACCAGGGTAAATTGGTATTTTGCCTGAATTTACAATATTTCTCATACCAATTAAGGCTAAGTAATAACAGACAAAAAGAATAATGGCAGGGCCTAATCTTGCAAACTTACCTTGTCTTGGGTTTACCATTGACAAAGGAATAGCAATCACGGCAAAAATAAAACAAGCTAAAATGGAGGATATTCTCCATTGTAGTTCAAGCTTTGAGCCTAAATCTTTGGCTTTAAGTAAGTCACCTGTTGGAACTGATTTTAAAGTGTCATCACTGTGATCTTCTTCAGCTGAAAACAGTGGCAAAGCTAAAGTGCTATAAGCAGTCTTCTTTAAATTAGCTTGATGGGACTCATTTTGATAAACATATCCTTTCTCAAGGCTTAGCCACTGCACTCCGTCTTTGTCATAAGACATATGACCTTTAGTAGCTGACAAAAATAGTGGCTCATTTACACCTTTAAGATTAGAAATACTCTTAATGATATAAATGTTTTTCATCTGTTTATCTGTTTTAGAGTGATCTTCAAGTTCTTGAATGTAGATAGTGTAATCACCAAATTCTGTAAATTTACCACTTTCTATTGGTAAATATTGAGGATTAGTTTGAGCAGTTTCCTGAAGATTCTTTTGCTCAAAAGTAGCTTTTGGCAATAAATACAAAGAGTTAATACCTGTAAGTACAGCTGAGAAGCAAGCAATCAAAAGTGCTATTCTCATAATTCTAGCTGTTGAGATACCTACAGATTTCATGACCACCATTTCTGATTCAGAGGACATTCTTGATAAAGAAATGATGATACCTACATATAAAGTTAAAGGTATGAGCACAAAGCCAATAGAAGGCATGGAGTACAACACTAATTCTGTAAGTACACCTACAGGTACAGAGCCTGAGGTTACCATACCTAAAGTCTTGATGATGGTTTGGCATAAAAAGATGGAAAACAAAATCACCAAGCAAATAAGCTGGACTTTTAAGATATCTTTAAAAATATATTTATTTAAAATCAAAATTAAATCCTTATTTGGCTCTTAAGGCTTGTATAAAAGCACTTAAAAGACAGTTTGGCGCTCTTGATGGCAACTTAGCATCAGTTACATTTACAAAAGTGAGCAAGTTATAAGCTTTAAATAAGCTTACAGCTGACAACTTACATAAATTGTCTAAATTAACTTGCCTTAAAAGTGGTAACTGTTCTTTTGAAACTCTTGCTTTATATTTTAGCAAATCTTTAATAAACAACCTTAAGATTAACGCTTTTTGTTCATCTGTTAATTTATTAAGGGAACTTACAACCTTTTGCTCATTTACTCTATTTTCAATAGCGTCATTTAAGCCTTGTAAAATCTCTGTAGCAATTAAGTCTAATTGCTCGTTATAGTATTGTAGTGCTCCTATAGGAGAGCTTTTAGCAAGCTCAAGACACACTCTTGCTCTGTCTTGATTGAAATTATCTTTAAGCTCTTTTGATAGGTAATCTATACCTACTCTCTCCTCAACACTAGGAAGTTGGATTTTTAAAGCTCTAGATAAGATAGTAGCAGGTAGTGCATCAAAAGTGCTAGTAAGTAAAATAATGCAACTATCTTTAGGTGGCTCTTCAAAAGTTTTTAATAAAGCATTTGATGAGGCTTCATTCATAAGCTGTGCATTTGAGACGACACAAACTTTGCCATTACCTAAAATACTACCTTCAACTATCCACTCGCATAAACGACGGATACTCTCAACTTTAATACTTTTATTACCTTTAACAGGAGTGAGGCTCTCCTCTAAAAGAGGAGTACCCATATCTGAAAGGAGATCTTTAAAGTTGTGTGATAAGTCAGCACCATTATCAACTTGTTCAGTAGTTGCTGACAATACACTTAAAAAGTCTGGATGAGAGCCTTGTTGTAAATTGTTAAATAAAAGGCAGGACTTACAATTGTCACAGCACTTATCTCCTTGGCGGTTTTCACAGAGAATTAGCTTTGCAATTTCTAAAGCTAAAGAAGCTCCACCTAAGGTATTGTCACCACTTATGATAATAGAATGTGGAACTCTACCTTGTTTTATAGAAGAGCTTAAATGTTGAAAACTGCTTTCAAGCCAAGAGTTAAGCATAGAGGTTATCCAGTAATTTCCTAATGTGAGAGCTTACATTGTCTAGAGTGTCATCGCCATTTACCACTTTAATAATGTTAGGATCTTGCTTTGCACACTCAAGATAGGTGTTACGTACTCGTACAAAAAAGTCCATTTTAGACTGTTCAAATCTATCTAGTTCACCACGAGCTTTTGCTCTTTGCATGCCTTTTATAGGATCGATATCTAAAAGAATCGTAAGATTAGGCTTAAAATCTCCTAATACCACTTTACTAATGACTTTAATCTCACCAAGATCCATACCACGACCACCACCTTGATAGGCTACTGTAGATAGATCGTGGCGGTCACAAATGACATCCACACCTTGCTCTATTGCAGGCTTAATCACGGTGTTAACAAGTTGAGCACGAGCTGCATACATAAGTAATAGCTCTGTAGTATCGCACATAGCATCATCTTTGCGAGGAGTCTTTAATAAGTTTCTAATCTCCTCAGCAATAGGAGTACCACCAGGTTCACGAACCTTGATATAACGACGATTATGTTGTTGTAAATACTGCTCAATAGTTTTTAGCTGTGTAGATTTACCAGAGCCTTCTGTACCCTCAAGGGTAATAAAAACACCTTTAGACATATGCTTTACTTAACTTAAAAAAAATAGTGAACACGCCATTATAGCATAATGGCTTGCGTGTAATTAAGGATCAACTGTTATGGAAATGACGTCTTCGTCATTTTCCGTTACTATCGCAGTATCAATGTCGGCTTCTGTAATGTTGTTATTGTCTGCCTTGTTAGGATCAGTTGTTTTAGCTTGCGCTTTACTATTAGCTTGAGTGAAAGCCTTAGTATCTTTAGCATCTTGATTAGCTTTCTTAAGTTTAGCTAAATACTGTTTAACGCTCTTTCTGTATTCTTTAACTGCTTTATTGTGCTCTTGTAAGCTATTAGTAAATACATGCCCATCTTTTGGGGAATAGCTTTTTGCCACAAAATACAAAGCTTTGCTCTTTTCAGGGCTTAAAGCAGCCTCAATTGAAGGTTTACTTGGCATACAAATAGGACTTGGAGGCAGACCTGCTCTAGTGTAGGTGTTATAGGCATGATCTGTTTTTAGGTGGCGACGGGTAAGTTTTCCTACAAAAACTTTATTGATGCCATACATGACAGTAGGATCAGTTTGTAAGCGCATTTTTAATCTTAGACGATTTAAAAAGACAGCACTTACTAATTTACGCTCACTGTCTAAACTGGTCTCTTTTTCAATTAAAGAAGCTAAGATTAAAGCTTGATATGGGGTTTTAATCTCCTCATTTTTTGCTCTTTTATCCCAAGCTTGCTTTAAGTATTGCAACTGCTTTATAAGACCTACTTTAAACATTTTAAAGTAAGGCTCTTTCTCATACATAGGATAGGTAGCTGGAGCTATAAAACCTTCTAAGTTTTCATAAGGACCATCTATAAAGGAAAGTAAATCCTGATGCTCTTTTAAAGCCTCCTGCATAAGTTTGTCAGGAGTTGAAATTAACAAAGAAAACTTATCATCCTTTAAAGATCTTTTACTAATGCTATTTAAAATACGCATTAGGTTAGTACCTTCAGCAATAGTAAAGGTTGGATATTTTTTAATGACTACATTACCTTGCACCATATCGTGCAATAGTTCTAACAGAGTCTTTTTACCACCAACAAAGTAATCACCTTTTTGAATGGCGGTAAATTGTGGATTAAATTTAAAGTAAATTTTATAAATATATTTAGCTACAAGATTAGGTGCAAAATCGTCAATGACTGTAGCTTGGGTAAAACCTGATTTAACTGAATAGATTTGACTTTTATAGGTTATAGGCTCAGTTTTAAGGGCGTAAACAGCATAAGCTGTATAGCTTGCTAAAGCTGACACAAAGACAAAGGCGAAGACACAAAGTATAAGGATTACTTTTGATTTTTTACTTATCATAGGAAACTTTTTGAACTTTTGTTTACCTTATTATAAGACAAAAACACTAAGCTTACACTTAACTTAAAGGCCAAGATCTTGGTGATACTTGCTCTTCAACCTCGATATAAGAAGTGTTCTTTGCCTCTTCTTCATGACGGTGTTTATCAAGATCTTCATTTAGATGGCGAACTAAAGTACAAAAATCATGACCACTTTCAATAGTGTTAGCACTAACGATTACGCATTTTTGTCTTACAGAATAATTTTGTACATATAAAGGAGCATTTATCTTATCTTGGATATCAAAGCAGATACGCTCAACATCAATAACAGTTTGAATATTTTTCAAAAAGATTAGAATTTCAGCACCGATACGGCAGACTCTATCGTTATAACCGATAACAGATTCAATTCTCTTAGTAATGTTAAGTAAAATCTCATCACCTGCTCTATAACCAAAAGTGTTATTAACTTGCTTAAAGTGCACTAGCTCCACACAAACTAAGGCATGCTCTTGATAATTCTTAAGCTCATTTTGCACTAGTTGAATAAAGGTTTCATGATTTAGAGCATTAGTTAAATAATCTACTAATTTAGTTTCCTTGTGTTTAATAATGTAATTTACTAAAACTAAACCTAAACTTAAGCAAATTAAGTACAACAGTGCAAAGATAAATATAAAGGTTGCAATATAAGATTGAGTATCTATCTCTTGCTTAATTTTCAAAGACAAATCCCAACGCTGCTTACCTACGAACAAAGACTTTTGTTTAGTGCTTTTATCACGATACTTAAATAGGCTGTTATCACCCCAGATAAAATCACTACTACCTTTGTTAACAGAAGATCTTATTGCATATACAAAGAGTTTATCCTCTACATTTAATTTTACGCACTCTAGAAACTTACTAAAATCAACGACAATACCTACATAGCCCCAATATTTGTCATCAATAAACACTGCTTGGCGGTTAAAAATTAAAGAGTCATGATTTTTAACACTTAAAATAGGACCTTGTACAATCACATCGTTAGGATTGTTTTGAGCAAGTCTTCTGTAATATTCTGATGCAGAATCATTGAAGTACTCAATAGCTGAATTTTGTTTAAGCTCACTTGGATGTACTAAAGAAACGATATCGTCACAAGCTACTACATAAGCTTTAATAAAAGCATTGTTTTTATTGTTAAAGAAAGCTGACAAATCGCGTGGCATCAAAGTAGTTTTAATAAAATCCTCAATTTCTGCAGTTGAGGAGTCTGGATTACTAGTAATAAAGTTATTTAAGCGATTAGTGTTTTTAAATACGACTTGATATTCTTTGATAATAGAATTAGACAAGTTAATCATACGCTCAGAACTTAGAGCATTGTTTTTGTTAGCTAAAGCTTGAGTAATATTATTTTTTAAATATAGTCCTGATGCTAAAAACACCACAGAAATAATTAAAAAAGTCGATAGAAATAGGATTTCTTTTAAGTATCGAAGCTTTAACATAACTTTTAATCCACATCTTTATACAGGCGTACAAAGTACAAAAGTTTAGGTACGCCAATTTTTTTTAAACTTTCTTGTTCTCAATCTTTAATCATACTTTATTTAAAAACAAGCTAGTAGTGAGAAAAATCACAAACAGTGTTAAAATACATCAAATTTTTTTAGAAGTAAAAAATACAAACCAAGGTTAATTACTATGGAAATGGATAAGATCTATACCCCTGAAAATTTTGAAAGTGACACCTACAAACAGTGGGAAGAGGCTGGTTTATTTAAGCCAAACTATGATGAAAGCAAGGAGTCTTTCTCAATTGCCCTACCACCACCTAATGTGACAGGCTCTCTACACATGGGTCACGCTTTCCAACAAACCATTATGGATACTCTTATCCGTTATCATCGCATGAAAGGCGACAATACCTTATGGCAATGTGGTACTGATCATGCTGGTATCGCAACTCAGATGGTGGTTGAGCGTAAATTAGCAAAAGAAGAGAATTTAACTCGCCATGATCTTGGTCGTGAGGAATTCATCAACCGTATTTGGAAGTGGAAAGAGCAATCTGGTGGCACCATCACCAAGCAAATGAGACGTTTAGGAGCTTCTGTAGATTGGTCTCGTGAACGCTTTACTATGGATGAAGGTCTATCTAAAGCGGTTTTAGAAGTTTTCGTACGCTTATATGATGAAGATTTAATCTATCGTGGTAAGCGTCTTGTAAACTGGGATCCTAAATTGCGCACTGCAATTTCTGATCTTGAAGTTGAAAATAAAGATGTAAAAGGCTACATGTGGTACATAAAGTACAAGTTAGCCGATGGCGTTAAAACTTCTGATGGTAAAGATTACTTATTAGTTGCAACTACCCGTCCTGAAACCTTATTAGGTGATAGTGCGGTTGCTGTAAACCCATCTGATGAGCGTTATAAGTCAGTGGTTGGTAAATTCCTAGAATTACCTTTAGTTGGCCGTAAAATTCCTGTAGTTGCTGATATCCACGCTGATATGACCACTGGTACTGGCTGCGTTAAAATCACTCCAGCTCACGACTTTAACGACTATGCTGTAGGTAAAAGATGCAAATTACCTATGCTAAACATTTTAACTGAGGATGCACACATCCGTGATGAGGCAGAAGTATTCAACACTCTAGGTGAGCCATCTGATGAGGTATCTTCTTACATTCCTGAAGCTTACCGTGGCTTAGATCGTTTTGAAGCTCGTGACAAGATGGTTGAAGATCTAAAAGCTCAAGGCTTATTAGATCATATTGAAGATCACAACCTATCGCAGCCTTATGGCGACCGTGGTGGTGTACCTATCGAGCCTATGCTTACCGATCAGTGGTATGTAAGAGCAAGTGTCTTAGGTAAGCCTGCAGTTGAAGCTGTAAAAGATGGCAGAATTAAGTTCGTACCAGCTCAATACACTAACATGTACTATTCTTGGATGAACGATCTTCAAGATTGGTGTATTTCTCGTCAATTATGGTGGGGCCACAGAATTCCTGCTTGGTATGACGACAATGGTAAAGTATATGTAGCAAGAAACGAGGAAGAAGTTCGCTCTAAGTACAAACTTGCAAGTGATGTTCACTTAACTCGTGATCCTGACGTTTTAGATACTTGGTTCTCTTCAGCTTTATGGACCTTCTCTACTTTAGGTTGGCCTGATAACACCAAAGAGCTTAAGATGTTCCACCCAACCTCTGCTCTAGTAACAGGTTTTGACATTATCTTCTTCTGGGTTGCACGTATGATCATGATGACCATGCACTTTATGAAGAATGAAGATGGCACCCCTCAAGTTCCATTTAAGACCGTTTATGTAACAGGTCTTATCCGTGACGAGGAAGGTAATAAGATGTCTAAGTCTAAAGGTAACGTTTTAGATCCTTTAGACATGATTGACGGTATCGACAGAGATAGCTTAATTGCAAAACGTACAGCTAATATGATGCAACCTCAGATGGCTGAGAAGATTGCAAAACGTACCGCAAAGCAATTCCCTGATGGTATTGCACCACACGGTACTGATGCCCTACGTTTCACCCTTTGTGCTCTAGCTTCAAATGGTCGTGACATCAACTGGGATATGAAGCGTTTAGACGGTTATAGAAACTTCTGTAATAAGATTTGGAATGCTTCCCGTTTCGTACTTATGAATGTAAGTGAAATGAAGCTTACAAAGCCTAATGTAGCAGATCTATCTGTTGCAGATAAATTTATCAGATCAAAGATGAAGAAGGCTATTGCAGATGTAACCGCATCTATCAATGCATTCAGATTCGACCAAGTTGCTAATACCATTTATGAGTTTATTTGGAATGAGTACTGCGATTGGTACTTAGAGTTTACTAAGGCTATCTTAAAGTCTGATAAAGCAACAGCTGAGCAAAAGAACGCAACAGCTTATACTCTAGTTGAAGTTCTAGAAGCTGTAATGAGATTAGTTCACCCTGTAATGCCATTCTTAACTCAAAACATTTGGCTACAAACCGCTCCTATGATTGGTAAGTTAAATGAGCAAAAGACCATCATCAATGCAGCTTTCCCACAAGAGAGCGATTTTGATGAGGACAAGAAGGCTGAGGCTGATATTAACTTTATCAAGGATGTAGCAACCACCATCAGAAATCTTCGTGCTGAGATGAAGGTATCCCCTTCTGTTAAATTAGCACCTATGATGCGTGGCGCTAGTGCTGTAGAGCAAGCTTGTGCACAAGACAACTTTGCTTTCATGGAAAACTTAGCTAACATCGAAATGATTAAGTTTGTTGCAGATAATGAGTCTCTTCCACCTTGTACTTCAAAGCCTTTAGGCAATGCTGAAATCCTTATCCCAATGAAAGATTTGGTAAATAAAGAAGAGGAAATCAAGCGCTTACAAGGCATGATTGACAAGCTAGTTGCTAACATCAAGTCTGGTGAGAGCAAGCTATCTAATGAAGCTTTCGTATCAAAAGCTCCTGCTAAGATCATTGAAGGTGCTAAGGCTCAATTAGAGCTTAACAAGACTCAACTTGAGAAAGTTCAAGCTCAATTAAATGAGATGAAGAACTTATAGTTTAGTTTCAAATCTAATATAATCCTCAAAGTCACAATGCTTTGAGGATTTTTTATTTTGCTATGATTAAAACTTTTATCCTATCTGTATTGCTACTTATTAGTACAAGTTCTTTTGCTGTAACTGACAATTACCTATGCTCAAGATACAAAAAGCTTAATCTTCATAATGAGGAAACTATCCTTGCAGTGGGTATTCGCAGGATCTACACAGCCTCTGTTGAGATCTACGTCTTAGGTTTTGGAAAAGCAATTACTGCAACCTTCAACGGGGAAAAGATATCCTCTGACATGATCTTTAAACGCAGAACTATTAAATGCGAGGGTAAAATCATAGGCCAAACTAGAATTTACGATTTATCAAATTTCAAAGCAGACACTAGTGGTTTATTTAAAATTCAAAGTGCTGATAAAGAAGCTTCTACCTATGTAGAAGTAAATTAAAAACGCCTACCCCCTATACGAAAAAATCAACTTTTTTACAGAATTTTTTCCTTATAAATCAAAGCTAATTTTTTAAAGTTTTGCTTATCTAGCACAAAATGCCACTTAACTTAAGGTGGTAAAAATTTCGCCCTTATAATACCTCAACCAAAAATTTTAACTAACTATAGAGGTAATAATGTCGATTAAACTTCCAAGCTACTTTAGGATCACCTCAGATTCTGTGTTCAAGTTTGTATTCAAGCGTAAGCAATACGCTAAACACTTAATTGAAAAAATTCTTGGTCGAACAATTCTTTCGATTAAATCTGTTGAGGCTGAAAAAGTTGTCACAGATAATAAGTTTGATGCTAAAGGAGTACGCTTTGATATTTATGTTGAGGACGAGGAAGGCTCTCGCTACGATGTTGAGATGCAATCAGTGCAAACAGAACAAGAGCTACTAGCTTTGCGTTCTCGCTACTATGCGTCCATGATGGATGTTGATGCAACAAACAAGGGTGATGAATACCGTGATATGAAGAAGACAGTAGTGATCTTTCTTTGCAATTTTGCTATTTTTGATGGGAAGCTTCGTCAATACAACTTTATTCGATGTGCTAGACAAAATAAAGATCTAGAGCTTAAGGACAACACTGAAATCATTTTTTTAAGCTCCAAAGGTGCTAAATCTGATATTATTGATGAAGACGTAGCTTCTTTTTTAGATTATATGAATGGTAAAACCAAAACTGACAACCTGTTTGTCAAAAGTATTGACAAAGAAGTTAAAGCAGTCAACAAAGATCCTACAATTAGGAGAAATATCATGAAATGGGAAATGAAACTGCGTGAAGAAAGGGAATATGCAGCATCAAAAGCTTTAAAAGAGAAGAATGAATTCATAATCATAACCTCTCTTAAAGAGAAATTACCTTTAACTCTCATTGCAAAACTTGCAGAAACAACTGTTTCAAAAGTTAAAGAAGTAGCTAAAAAGCACAACCTTGAAAACTTAATTGTAAATAACTAGCATCAAGGAGCCTATAGGCTCCTTGTTTGTACGATTGATAGATCTAATTGATGAAATGTTTTTTTTCGCTTTCAACATGAATTGTGAAGACAAGACTGACAACCAGTTTGTCAAAAGCATTGACTAAGATAAGAAGTAAAAGAAGCTAACCAAGATCCTTTAATTAGGTGAAAAATCATGAAATTGGAAATGAAACTGCGTGAAGAAAGAGAAGCAGCTGAAGCTAAAACTTTAGAGAAGGTAATAATTATCTCTCTTAAAGAGAAATTACCTTTAACTCTCATTGCAAAACTTGCAGAAACAACTGTTTCAAAAGTTAAAGAGGTAGCTAAAAAGCACAACCTTGAAAACTTAATTGTAAATAACTAGCAACAAGGAGCCTATAGGCTCCTTGTTTTTAAGATTAATAGAACAATTAAGGAAATTGTTTTTCTGCCTGCATCATGAATGGTAAAGCCAAGACAGATAATCAGTTTATCAAAAGCACAGACTAAGATTAGAAGTAAAAGAAGCTTACAAAGATACTTTAATTAGGAGAGATATCATGAAATGTGAATGGATGTTGCAAGAAGCAAGAGAATCAGGCTTTAAGCTTGGATATGAGCTAGGCTTTAAGCTTGGATATGAGCTAGGCTTTAAGCAAGGAATAGAACAATACAAAGAAGGTACTATCGTATCTTCATTACAAGCGAAATTACCAATACAACTTATTGCAAAAATAACTCGAACTACTGACGAAAAAGTAAAAGAAGTAGCTAAAAAGCACCATTTAGAAGATCTACTTTCAGAAGCTTAAGAAAACAAAAAAACTTATATACTAATGCTTTAGAAAGGATAAATAAGAAGATTTTGATAAGGCACTACCTTTAGTAAATAGTGCCTAAACTTTGTCTAGTGCTCTATAAAGATCAGAGATCTCGCATTTTTGTGGAATGCCATTCTATTAACGAGTTAATATTTTCAGACTACTCTGTTTTTATCTTCGAAGAAATTGTTTCCGATGCAGTATCTGGAGCTGTGATTTGAGTTTTTTGAGTATGAACAAAATAGCTATAGACACAAGCTCCAAATATACATAGAAATATATTCACCAAAAAGAATCGTTTCCAATTATATTTAGGATTCTCTTGTTTAATACTCTTAATGAAGTGAAACAAATAATCTAATATATTTACAACAAACAATACATTGAACAGAGTAATTAAAAATAACCTAGCATCTGATATCTTATCCATATTACCGAATATGGAGGCAGATAAAGAAAAAGCACCTGCAAATGTAATAACAATCGATGAAAAAATACCAAGGATAGTAATTGATTCGTTTCTTTGATCTTTCATTTCTGAATTGAACGAATCAACTTTTTCAATTAGTTCATTAACCTTTGTAGCTTGCTCAGATAGTTGAGCTGACATTTTTTTTGACCAATTATTATAAGCAGATAACTTTCTGTACAAGCTTTTTGAATAGTCAATTCTTACAATTTCAAGATTAAGATGATCTAGTAGCTTTTCGATATTTCTTCGGTATGCGTAATAAGGTTTTACATCAGAATCCTCGCTAGTTAATTCTTTTTCTTCAGCTTTTTTGTAGGAAACAATTTTTATCAATTCAAGGTTTTCTACAGCTTGATTTAAATCATCTAGAAGTGCTTCTGTCTTTGAGGCAGGATAGTCTTGCAACAAAGCTCTTGTAATGCCACTGTAACTATGCCTCCAATTGTCCTTATATAGATTAAAGAGCTTTTCGTACACAGAAAGTCTTTCAGTCTCATCCAACGACGGCTTTGCCATTAAAGACTTAATGATAGTAATTAAATCTGAACTATGATCTATCATTTAAATTAATGAAACCTTTAAAGAATGAGAATCAGCGATAATTTCGTCATTAGGTATTGTTAGTTTTGAACCAGGAATATAGGTTTTTCTCCACGCTCCACCTTCTCTATGACTAATCTTAACAAGATCCCATGGATCAAGAGTCAAGGAATGGTCCACAACTTTGTCTACATATTTAGGAACATTATCAATCATTGAACATCCATCTGAAACCTTATAAATTGGCAAACCTGCATTTATGCTATAAGCATAATATACATCTTTGATAACAGGACCAAACTTCCATGCTTCAAATTCAGCTTCTGGCATAATAGCTACAGAAAAATCATCTGCGTTCATTAATGATTGTAATTGAACAAAATACAATATTTTCTGCAATTGAAGATTGCTAATTTCTTGATTTGTATTTAAGCAGTGCTTAACTATATATCCAGCGAGATCTAATGGATTCATGTTCTCTTTCCTTTGATTTACTTCCGCACTTAGTTTCATTAATAATTCTAAACGGAATTTTTATCTACATCAAAAGTAAATATCCTCAGTTAGAAAATTTTATTTTACTAATCAGTGCTCACTACACTCACACTGACGTAATTGTTTTTACAAACTAAGAATTTTAAGTATAAGCTACGATAGTATTCTTATAGAGCCGTACTACAGTAAAATTGAAATAATTATAACTGTAAATAATTAAAAGTAACAATAATTTTTATCATTCTTAGCCAGTAATAGATTTAACATTAATGATTTCAATACTGTTTATTAAATCAGAAATTACGTATTTTCTCAGAATAGCATTCACAAGCAATTGTTGTTGCTAACAGTACAAATTGAAAACACAATTTTAGAAACAGAATCAAGTTCATGGACTTGTTTCTCTAGAGCTTATGAGAACTTAAATAGAAGAGTTTTTAATTAGGCACTACCTAAAGATAGTGCCTTTATTTTTGCAACTAAACTTTGTCTAGTGCTCTATCAAGATCAGCAATCACATCATTTACATCTTCAAGACCAACAGATAGTCTTACAAGACCAGGCAATACACCGCACTCTTCTAATTGAGCATCAGTTAATTGTCTGTGAGTTGAGGTTGCTGGGTGTAGTAAACAAGTTCTAATATCAGCAACATGAACTTCAGGGGATGCTAATTGTACGTTGTCAATAAAGCGTGCACCTGCATCACGACCGCCCTTTAGAACTAGTGATAATACACCTGAGCATAAGCCGTCTTTTAGATATTTCTGACCTAACTTGTAGTAAGGATCATCCTCTAAACCTGGGTAAATTACCTTCTCAATCTTTGGATGGTTCTTTAAGTGCTTAGCTACGATTAAAGCATTGTGAGAATGCTGTCTAATTCTTAATGGTAAAGTCTCAATACCAAGATTTAGATAGAAAGCACCTTGAGCTGTTTGACAGCAGCCAAGATCACGCATGATCTGTACACGAGCTTTAACAATAAAAGCTTGATTGCCAAAAGCTTGAGTATAAATTAAGCCGTGATAAGAGTCATCAGGAGTTGTAAACTCTGGGAATTTTGAGGATTTAGCCCAGTCAAATTTACCACTATCAACAACTACACCACCTACTTGAACAGCATGACCATCTAAGAACTTAGTGGTTGAATGCACAACAATGTCAGCACCAAAATCAAATGGCTTACATAGAATTGGAGTTGCAAAAGTGTTATCAATGATAAGTGGGATCTCATGCTTATGAGCTAAAGCTGCAAAACGTGAAATATCAAATACAGTTAAAGCAGGATTTGCGATGGTCTCACCGAAAATAGCTTTAGTATTTGGATAAATTCTTTTTGCAATTTCTTCATCAGATTCACTCTGCTCAAAGAAATCTACTTCAATACCCATACGCTTGAAGGTAACTGCCATTAGATTGAAAGTACCACCGTAAACAGAAGCACTACATAGGATTCTGTCACCAGCTTTAGCGATAGTAAGTACAGAGGTTAAGGTAGCAGCTTGACCTGAGGAGGTTAGCATTGCACCTACACCACCTTCTAGTGCAGCAATCTTCTCTTCTACGTGACCACAAGTAGGATTACCTAATCTTGTGTAGAAGTAATTAGCAGTTTTTAAATC
The DNA here is from genome assembly GCA_902785325.1 of uncultured Succinivibrio sp. GTDB lineage: Bacteria > Pseudomonadota > Gammaproteobacteria > Enterobacterales > Succinivibrionaceae > Succinivibrio. Next base: position 23,797 of record CACZXZ010000019.1, read on the forward strand.
GAATAAATCAGCAATGTCTTTAGTGGTATCGTATCTGAAGGTAGTGCTCTGCACGATAGGCATTACACGAGGACCTGCGTTCTCAGGGGTATAACCAGCATGTAGACATAATGATTCGTCTTTCATAAATTCTCCTTAAAGTGAAAACAAAAGAGCTGTTGGATCTCTTTTTATCCTATCTTACCTTTAAGGTCTGACTTCCTTTGGTAATGGGAAGCTCTTTTCTTTTAGGTCGCTACCAACTTCGACGATATCGGTAGCGCCATTTTTTTGTAAAAATTCTATAATCTCTTTAACGATGTATTCAGGAGCTGAAGCGCCAGCACTTACGCCCACTTTTGATACATCACTTAACCATTTTAGATCAATGTCACCACTATCATCAACTAAGTAAGCTTTTGCACCATTTGCGTCAGCTACTTCCTTTAAGCGGTTGGAATTTGAGGAATTTTTGCTACCTGCTATTAACACTACATCGCTTATTTTAGCTAATTGCTTGATAGCATCTTGTCTTACCTGGGTAGCACGGCAAGTATCATCCTCTTTAGGACCTTGGATGTTTGGGTATTTAGCTCGTAGCTCTTTGATAACTTGAGCGGTTTCATCTACTGATAAAGTAGTTTGGGTTGCAAAAAAGCTATTGTTGCCATCAATAGCTAAAGCGTCCACATCCTCTTTAGTGATAATAACGTGAACCTTTTTAGGATCACCTAAATATTGACCTACAGTACCTAAAACCTCTTGATGACCTTTATGACCTATCACTACAGCATCTTTTTGCTCTTTTGAAGCACGGTTCATTTTAATATGGATGCCTGTAACCACAGGACAGGTAGCATCAATGATTTGTAATTGCTTTTGCTCTGCTTTAAAAAAGGTGTCTTGACCAACACCATGAGCTGAAAAAATAATGACACATCCATTAGGAACAGCATCTAGATCTTCAACAAAGATAGCACCTTTGAGTTTAAGATCTTCAACTACATGTTTATTATGTACTACCTCATGCAGTACATAAACTTTATGAGCGCCATACTTTTCAAGGGCTAATTCCACAGTGGCAATAGCTCTGTTTACACCAGCACAGGTACCACGGGATTTTGCTAAATAGACAGAAAAACTCACTATTTACTATCCTTTTGCTCTTTGCCAAATAAGCCAATTACAACTAATAAAAAGGCACCAGTGCAGACAGCAATATCGGCTACATTAAAAGCAGGATAGTAGTATTGGAAAGAGTCTGTTTTAATATAAAACAATAAAAAGTCTACAACATAGGAAAGTACAAGACGATCAATTAGATTTCCTAAAGCACCACCTAGTACTAAGGCAATAGCTAAATTAGTCCATATTTTTTGTTTGTGGGTTCTTAAAATAGCTATAAATAGTACGATACTAATCAAGGCAGCTACTGCAATAAAAAAGTAGCGTTGCCAACCTGGTTGAGAGGCTAAAAAGCTAAAGGCTGCACCTTGATTGTGGACATGCACAATAGAAAAGAACGAAGTAACATGAAAGGCCACTGAATTAACAGGATAATTGGCCATGATTAGATACTTCGTTACTTGATCAAGTACGATAACGAGCAAGCTCCATAAAAGGAACTTGCTACCATTTGGTTTTACGATAAAGGACATATTAAGCAAAGTGTCTTGTTTCACCTTGAGTCTTAATGTTCTCTACGCAACGAGAGCATAGACCTGGATACTCAGGATCACTGTCAACATCATCCTCATAGTGCCAGCAACGCTCGCACTTCTTAGCTTGAGACTTAGTTACAGTGAAGGCACAATCTAAAGTCTCAGACTTAATAGCATCAGCTGGTGCCTCTGCATCAGATACGATAGCTTTTGAAGTAATTAGCACGAAGCGTAATTCATTCTCAAGCTTTCTTAAGTCCTCAAGTAATTGACCTTTAGTGTAGATATTTACTACAGCCTCTAGAGAACCACCGATTACACCATTGTTACGAGCAGTTTCAATTGCCTTGTTAGCTTCATTTCTGAAGGTTAACATTCTCTGCCAGAACTCTGAGTTAAATACTGATGACTCATCTAACTTCTCTAACTTGTCATACCAGAACTGAGTAAATACAAACTCATCACGCTTGCCAGGAATTTGTTCCCAAGCTTCTTGAGCTGTGAAAGATAGAATTGGAGCAATCCAACGAACTAAAGCTTCAGCAATCTTGTATAAAGCAGTTTGGCAAGAACGACGAGCAGCACTGTTATCTTTAGCGGTGTACTGTCTATCCTTGATGATATCAAGATAGAAAGAGCCAAGCTCAATTGAGCAGAAGTTCATCAAGATTTGTACTACTTTGTGGAAATCGTAATCGTCGTAGCACTTAATCAATTCTTGTTGAGTGTTATAAGCTAAAGATACTGCCCACTTATCAAGCTCAACCATATCCTTAAACTCAACCATATCGGTCTCAGGATTAAAGCCATTTAAGTTTGCAAGTAAGAAACGAATAGTATTACGTACACGACGGTAAGCATCAGCAGAACGCTTGAAGATCTCGTGAGATACAGCCATATCGCCTGTATAGTCATTAGAAGCAATCCATAGACGTAATACATCAGCACCTAGCTTATCGATAATCTCCTGAGGTGCAATTACGTTGCCTAAAGACTTAGACATCTTGCGACCTTGACCATCAACGGTAAAGCCGTGAGTTAATACTTGCTTGTATGGAGCTTTGTCTTTAGCTGCAATAGATAGCATTAAAGAGGACATGAACCAACCACGGTGTTGATCTGAACCTTCAAGGTAAAGATCAGCGCTATGACCTTTGAACTCAGGACGCTTATCTACAACTGAGAATTGAGTTGAACCAGAGTCGAACCATACATCTAGAGTATTAGGATCTTTGTGGTATAACTTAGCTTCTTCTGCGCCTACTAATTCTTCAACGCTGATATCCCACCAAGCTTGAATACCGTTCTTCTCAACAGCTTTAGCTACCTTTTCAATGATCTCTGGAGTCTTAGGGTGGATTTCACCTGTTTCATTGTTAATCAATACAGCACATGGCATACCCCAAGTTCTTTGACGGGAAATACACCAGTCAGTACGCTGTTTAACCATAGCTTCGATACGGTTTTGACCCCAAGCTGGTATCCAACGTACGCCCTTGATCTCCTCTAAAGCTCTTGAACGAAGACCTTTGTTATCCATAGAGATGAACCACTGAGAAGTAGCTCGGAAGATAACAGGAGTCTTGTGACGCCAGCAGTGTGGATAGCTGTGAGTAATAGGCTTTGATTTTACTAAAGCGCCTTTATCTACTAGCACTTTAATTACATTAGGATTTGCCTTAAGTACGTTTTGACCTGCAAAGTACTCTACATCATCTTTAAAGCAACCATCAGGACCTACTGGATTAAAGATTTCTAGACCATATTTTACAGATACGTTATAGTCATCTAAACCGTGACCACCAGCAGTGTGAACGCAGCCAGTACCAGCTTCTAGAGTTACGTGAGCACCTAAGATTACAGGTACAGTAAAATCTAAGAATGGGTGAGCAAAACGTTGTAGCTCTAAATCCTTACCTGATACTTCCTCACCTAATAAAGAGTACTCTGTAATGTCGCACTCTTTCATAACGGTTTCTACAAGATCAGTTGCAAGAATAAATCTCTCATCCCCCTTTGTGGTCTTAACTTGAACTAAGCTGTACTTTAATTGCTCGTTTACACAGATAGCTCTGTTAGCAGGTAAAGTCCATGGTGTAGTAGTCCAAATTACGCAGGAGATAGGACCTGTGCCTTGACCTTGAGCCTTAAAGGTTGCTAAAACTTTCTCATCATCAGTTGAAGCAAAACGAACATAGATAGAATCAGATTTTACATCTGCATACTCTACCTCAGCCTCAGCTAAAGCTGATTGACAGTCCATACACCAGTACACTGGTTTTAGACCACGCACGAAGTGACCGTTAGCAATAACCTTACCTAAAGCACGTAGGGTATCAGCCTCGGTTTGATAATTCATAGTTAAATATGGATTATCCCAATCACCTAGTACACCTAATCTCTTAAAGTCTTTTCTTTGACCGTCAACTTGGCTTTGGGCGTATTTGCGGCACTCTTGTCTAAATTGAGCAGCATCCACCTTAACACCAGGCTTACCAACTAAACTTTCAACTTTAACTTCAATTGGAAGACCGTGACAGTCCCAACCTGGGATATATGGAGCATCAAAGCCAGATAAAGTCTTTGACTTTACAATAATGTCCTTTAAAACCTTATTGATAGCGTGACCAATATGAATATTACCGTTTGCATATGGAGGACCATCGTGCAAAATAAACATATTAGCGCCAGCTCTAGCAGTGCGGATCTTTTTGTATAAATCACGCTTTTCCCAGTCTTGTAACATACCAGGCTCGCGTTGAGCTAAATTACCACGCATAGGGAACGCAGTATCCGGAAGATTTAAAGTACTTTTGTAATCAGCCATATTTGTCTACCAAACAACAATTAAAATTCAGCTAATGGGTGCTTATCAAAAAACTCTTTTGCACAATTTCTATCGTGTAAAAGTTGCTCTTTTAGCACCTCAAGATTATTAAACTTAACTTCATCTCTAATTTTTTCAATAAAGAATACTCTAATGCTTTGAGCATATAAATCTTTATTGAAATCAAAGAGATTTACCTCAAGTAAAGCATTTTTTTGACCTGTAACTACCGTAGGGCGGTAACCTACATTAGCCATGCCATTATAGATGCCACTTTTAGTTAAAACCTTAACCGCATAAACTCCAGTTAAAGGAGTTACCTTACGATTGATATTTACATTTGCAGTAGGGAAACCTAAAGTTCTGCCAATTTGATTACCATGCACTACAATGCCAGACATAGAATAGTATCTACCTAAAGCTTGTTTTGCTAAATCTAATTGACCTTTTGATAGGTACTCTCTAATTTTAGTACTAGAGATCCTTTCGTTATTTAAAAGCACTCCGTCAATAGCTGAGGCTTCAATTCCTACTGTAGCACCAACTCTTTTAATATCCTCAATGGTATAGGCTCCCCCTTTGCCAAAAGTAAACAAAGAGCCTACAGTGACACTTTTAACACCAAGTTTATCGTGTAACAAATCAATTACATATTGATTTGGATCCATGGAGGCAAAAGATTGGTTAAATTTCATGCAAAAAACTAACTTAACCCCTAACACTTCAAGAGCTTGTAATTTATCACGTAAAGAATAAATTCTAGCAGGGTGTTTTTCTTTAGAGAAAAACTCTAAAGGTTGAGGCTCAAAGATCATGACACTAGGTACTAAGTCTTTTTCCCTAGCTTTTTGTTTCATGCACTCAATAACCGCTTGATGTCCTTTATGTAATCCATCGAAATTACCAATAGCAAGCGCTACACCATTAGGTGTTCCCTTAAAATCACTAAGGCAGCGGATTAAACGCATTGATAAGTCCAAAATTACAAAAAAACAAATTATCTAAAAAACGATAATTAACATCGATTAAATTAGCTAATTATATAATAAAAACGTGAATTCTGACACGCTTTTATCACATCAAATAAAGTACTTAATAATCAAATATTTAGATAATAATTTCAGTTATTACTATTGTTTTTAGTAAAACTAATGTAAAATATCGCGCAAATTCTTAGTATTTTGCTTTCAAATTATTATAAAAGTTGGTAGAATACTGCGATTATTATGTGCCACATCATGACGGAAAGTGGCAGTTTTTTTTAGGAATTCAGGAGCTATTTGTGCCTAATATTAAGTCTGCAAAGAAGCGCGTTGTTTTAGCTGAAAAGTCACGTCAGCGTAATGTTGCTGCACGTTCAAAGATGCGCACTCTAATCAAGAATGTAATCAAAGCTGTTGAAGCTGGTAACAAAGAGTCTGCAAAGGCAGCTTTTGCTGTTGCAGAGCCAGTTCTAGATAGAGCAGCTTGCAAAGGTTTAGTTCACAAGAACAAAGTTGCACGTCATAAGAGCAACTTAGCAGCTTTAATCAAAGCTATGAACTAATCTTCAAAAAGATTATAAGAAAACCTCGCAGATGCGAGGTTTTTTATTGTCAAAAGGACACAAAAAAGCCTAACTTTAAGTTAGGCTTTTTCGTTTATTGAGCTTTAACTTCGTTAACTAACTCTTTACCATCGTAGAAATCCTTTGCATTTTGCAAGGTGGTAGTTACGATGTTAGTCATAGCTTCATGAGTAAAGAAAGCTTGATGAGATGTAATTAACACATTGTTTAAGCTCATTAAGCTTCTTAGATTGTCATCTTCAATGATGTTATCTGATCTGTCTTGATAGAAGTAGTCATGCTCTTCTTCGTAAACATCAAGACCTGCAGCACCTACTTGACCTGACTTTAGAGCTTCAACAAGATCTTCAGAGTTGATTAGTGGACCACGACCTGTGTTGATGATCATGACACCCTTTTTCATCTTAGCAATAGAGTCTTTGTTGATTAAGTATCTATTGTCAGCAGTTAGAGGGCAATTTAAAGAAATGATATCTGAGTTTTTATATAACTCATCTAAAGTTACATACTTAATACCAGATTTCTTTTCGTATTCTTTATCTTCAAAAACATCATAAGCTAGAACTTTTAAGCCAAAGCCTTGTAGGATGCCGATTAGTACTCTAGCAATTTTACCAGTACCGATTACACCTGCTGTCTTACCGTATAGATCAAAGCCCATTAAACCGTGAAGCGCAAAGTTACCATCACGAGTTCTAGTATAAGCACGGTGAGTTTTACGATTTAAAGTTAGGATTAAAGCTACTACGTGCTCTGCAATAGCGTGAGGAGAATAAGCAGGAACTCTAACAACACGAATACCTAATTCTTTAGCAGCTTGCAAATCAACATTGTTGAAACCTGCGCAACGTAAAGCTAGTAATTGCACGCCATTTGCTTTTAGTTTTTCTAAAACTGCTCTGTCTGCTCTATCGTTCACGAAGATACAAACTGCAACAGCACCATGGGTTTCATCAGCATTATTGATATCTAAGAAACTGCGGTGATAAATTAGTTCAAAATTAAAATTTGAGCTTTTATTGATATCGGTAAAGGCATGACGATCATAACTGTGAGTTCCGAAGAACACTATCTTGTTATTCATATAATCCTCAATCAAGATTGTCTGTAGTAGCAAAAACTGTATTTTTTTAAGTGTTATAAGCATACATCATTTTGACTGCAATATTTGATCTATATCAAACTTTTTTTGTAGTTTGAAAAATTTTGTTGTCTGTAAATCCTTTTTTAATGCGCTTTAGAGCTTAAGGTAGCCTTAGTATTAGAAAAATTTAATCACTTATCCTCTAGATAAGATATAGCTCAAAAACTTTACAAATTGTGCGCCACCTTAAGTACTTACATGGCATAATAGTTCTAACTTACAAAATAACTAATTTAGGATGTAAACTATGAACATCTTATTATTGTCATCAGAAGTTGCAGGTATCATTAAATCTGGAGGTTTAGCTGATGTTGCTAAAGCTCTTCCTGTGCAACTACAAGCAGAAGGTCATGATGTACGAGTAGTAATGCCTTGCTACACTTGTATTGAAGGCTATGAGAATTTCCCAGTTATAGGTCAAGGAGTGCTAAATGAGAGCTCCTCTGACGAATCGATAAAAATCCCTTACACCATTAGAAAAACCTACATCAACAAGATTGTTGAAGTGTGGTTAATTGATTGTAAGCGCTACTTTGATAGAACCTCAATGTATGGCGACAACAACCAAGCATATGGTGATAATGGCGAGAGATTTGCTTTCTTTGCAGCTGCAGCTTTAGATGCTTGCACTAGAGTAAATTACTGGTTTGATATTTTGCATTGCAATGATTGGCATACTGGTATTGCACCTATGCTACTTCGCATTAAATATGCAAAAGATCCTTATTTAAGTAAGGCTCGCTCTGTACTTACTATCCACAATGGAGCTTTCCAAGGCGCTTTTGACCGCTCACAGATTAGAATGCTCCCTGAGATTAAAGACATTTACAACGATAAAATCACTCAAGGCTCCTACATTAACTTCTTAAAATGTGGTGTCTTCTATGCTGACAAAATCAATACCGTAAGCCCAGGCTACGCTAAAGAGCTTACTACCTATTTAGGTGGTCATGGTATGACTCAAAACTACCTAGATAGACAGCAGGATTTGTCAGGTATTGTAAATGGTTGTGACTACTCTGATTGGGATCCTAAGACCGATCAATTATTAAGAATTAGATACGATTTAGAGAGTATCGATCAAAAGGTTTTAGGTAAATACCTACTCCAAAGAAAACTTGGCTTTGAAATGGGGGATACCCCATTATATGGTATGGTAGCAAGACTTACCGATCAAAAGGGTATTGGTCTTTTAATTCCTATTCTAGATAGATTCTTAGAGCACAAAGTTCAGGTAGTAATCGAAGGAACAGGAGATCCTGCACTTCAAAATGCAATTGCAGAAATTGCTCAGCGTCATCCTGGCAAAATGGTATTCCAACCTGTATACAACAATGTGCTAGCTCATCAAATTGAAGCTGCAGCAGATTTCTTCTTGATGCCATCAATTTTTGAGCCATGTGGATTAAATCAAATCTACTCTTTAGCTTATGGCACATTACCTATTGTGCGTGCTGTAGGTGGTCTTAAAGATACTGTTATAGACTACGATCAAGACAAAGCTAATGGTACAGGCTTTATCTTCTACGATCCTAACTCTGAGGAGTTACTATCCTGTCTTCGTCGTACTTTAATTCTTTATCTTGAAGATCCTAATGAATTAAAACGCATTAGACACAATGCTATGAAGGTAAGATTTAATTGGTCTGATTCCTGCCAGAAATATATTGAACTGTATAAGAGTGCTTTAAAAAAGCCATCCTGGCAATAATTAGAATTTGAACCATGGTAAATACCTCCTTTGGTGTGTGGAGTGCACTCCAATAGGAGGTATTTTTATTTAAAAGAAATCTCCTTAAGTTTGCATAAACATAGATAAAAAGACATGCTCTCATTGCAAAAGCAATTTTCTGATTATTGGAAGATAGGCATCGGTCTGCAAAAAGTAGACAACCTAAACTGTTCTAATTACTTAATTGCAATAGCAAACCAACAAATTCAAGGAAAGCTTGCAATTGATGATGCTTTAAAACAGATTTATTTGCACTACCAAGATAATTGTAAAGACAACTATCAAAAAGAAGCTGATATTGTAGCTTCAAGAATTGTAAAGCTTTTAAGTGAGGAGAATTTTACTGTAAGCTCCCCAACACCTCAAAAAGTTAAAAATAGTACCCCTATGGCCTAGAGCCACAGGTGCAGGTACGGGGAGTGAGGGGTAGATCTGGGTAGGACTACTGCTTGTAGTTCACTAGGTTCCACTTTTCAAAGTCAAAACCTTCAGATAGCTTTTTCATATCCCAGGATTTGATTTGC
>CACZXZ010000020.1 GCA_902785325.1 uncultured Succinivibrio sp.
TTTTAAAGAACTTTTTAAACGCTTGGTTTATTTACGTTGTCTTGCGTGACAACGGAATGGCATTATAGTCTTTTATTTTTTCTTGTCAAATATTTTTTTGATCTTTTTCAAACTTTTGAGACGCTTCTTGCCACTAAATCGCTTATTTATGCCTTTCTTATTTTTGTAAATTTTATTTTTCTCTTTTTTTTACTGAAAACCTTATCCTTTTAGATTATTTGCTAACAATTTTGATTTGCGCACATGTTGCGAACACATTTATTTTTTTTCGTCAATTCTTACATTTTAATCTTCTTTTTATAAATCTACTTTTTTTGTAGGTTTTATCACTAGTTTTTTTCATTGCTGATCATGTAAGGCATATTTGATACTTAAAGTTCTTTTATTTGCACTTTTTAAGTGATCATTTTCACGATTTTTCAATTTAATTTTTTTTACTAAAACGGTTTTCGTTGTCGGTCTAGACTTAGCATTCTTAACACCGTTTAAGGCATATTTTCATTTTTTCTACTAGTAGTAACCATTATCACTAATCTAATTTTTCTTCTGTTTTTCAATAAATTGGCTTTTATTAGGCATTTATTAAGGTTTGAACTATGATAAACAGTGCGATTCTTACGATCTTCTAAAATCAATATCAAACAAACATAAGGCAACTCATATATGAAAGAATTACTCAGATCATGCTCGATAAAATCCAAACTGATTTTCAGTTTCCTTTTTATCGTTCTTTTAACTATTGTCCTCGACTTCTTCGCAATCAAAAGTCTTAACGAGGCAAAAGAATACGGTCAAGCAAAAGTAGAACATCTACAGCAGCGTTATGGAAGAACCAGAAGAACTCTTGATGATGTTGGTATGATTCAGCATAACGTCATCAAAGCTTTAGATAATCCAAGCCAGGCAAAAGTTTTTCTTGATGAGAATAATGAGATTATTGCAAAGTTAGCTGAGCACGCAAAAGCATTGCAACTTACAAGATATCCAAAAGAGATTGGCGAAGTTAAAAAGGCAACTTTAGAGTATATTGATTTCTATCAAAAAGAATTTCTACCAGCTTTCACTCAAGGAGATCTTCAAAAAGCATCTAAAATCTTTTTCGATAAATCCTGCACACCTTTCTTTATCATTTTTGAAAACATTAAACTTGTTAATGGTTATCAAATCAAAGATTCTAAAAAGGCTCTAGAAGCTATTGAAAATGGTAGTACTATCTTCGTAATTATCGTATGTACCGCAATTCAAGTAGGTATTGCTATCTGCTTGTGTGCTTATATTCCTTTTGTAATCACAAGACAATTAAAAGGTATTTCTCAGCATGCAAAAGAAATCTCTAGAGGTGATTTAACAAGACTAATTCACACCAAGCGTAAAGACGAATTTGTAACTTTAGTTACCGCGCTTGAGAGTATGCGCTCCTCCTTAAAAGATCAATTAAATAACATTACTAGTGTATCTCACGGTGTTTCTCATAGTGTTGATACTTTATCTTCAACAGCTGCAAAGATTGGAGAAATCTCAACAGATAACCAATCTCGTGCTTTAACTGTATCAGCAGCCTCTGAGGAAATGGTTTCAACCACTAATGATATTGCTAAAAACTGTGAAAATGCCTCTCAAATTGCAGATACTTCAGCAAAGAGAACAACTGAAGGCATAAACATGGTTCAAAATGTTATTGAAAGACTTAATAACCATGCAGTTCGTTGCCGTGAAGATGCTGACTTAGTAAAAGCTTTAACCGAGCAAGCTCAGCAAATTGGTGCAATTGTTAACACCATTGATGACATTGCAAATCAAACTAACTTGCTTGCTCTAAACGCTGCAATTGAGGCTGCAAGAGCTGGTGAAGCAGGTAAAGGCTTTGCTGTGGTAGCAGATGAAGTTCGCGCTCTAGCTTCTCGTACTTCTAAATCTACCCAAGAAATTACCGACATGGTAACTAGAATTCAACATGAGGCTACCGCTGCTAATGATGCAATGCAAGAATCCGTAAATCAAATGGAAGGTATTACTGAGGAAGCTAACGGTGTTGAGGAGATTTTCGACGACATCACTCAAAAAGTTCAAGTCGTTCATACACAGATCTCTCAAATTGCAACTGCTGCAGAGCAGCAAACTGTTGCAACTTCAGAAATATCTTCAAACATGAAGAGTATTACAGATGGTTCTCATTTACTTGCTAATGAAATTGTTGATATCAACAAGTGCATCGAAAACTCAATGCAAGAAGTAGAGGATCTATTAAAAGTAATTTCTTACTACAAATTAAGCTAACCTTAGTTTCACGTTATGTTTTTATCATTAGGAGCTAAACGCTCCTAATGATTTATTTCGCTAGCATTAAAGCAAGACCACTTTCTCTTTCTACTTTCTTTACAATAGCTTGTAAGAAAACTTCCTTATTAGACACGATAATGACTTTATCGTTTGTATCTCTTGGCTTAGCTCTAGTTAAACCTGTATAAACTAATTCTTTAGTTAATACTGGGTTTAATTTATCTGATAAAACCATACAGATATTTTGATATTCACTACCTTGAGATTTGTGAATAGTCATCGCAAAACCTTGAGTGTAATTAGACAATCTTTCAGGAGAAATTTCTCTTACCTTGTTACCATCTTTTGGTGGGAAGAAAATACGAGCTTTTGAATTTTCTTTATCTTCTTCACTGCTGTAAGCCACAAAGCCGATTTCACCGTTATCAAGATTTAGGTTTCTGTCATTTTTGGTAACTAAGACTACTTGTCCTGGGAAAAAGACATCGTCGGCTAATAATTTATACTCAGTACTGTTCTTATCAAACTTTTGCTTATAAATTGCTTTAAGCTTTTTACTTACAGCTTCATTTAAGGCATTTACACCTAAATCACCATCTTTGTTAGAACACAGAATTCTAAATTCATCTAATAGCTTGAAAGGATTATTAGCTTTTGATGCAAAATCCTCATTGCTAATGACAAATTTCTTATCTACTAATAACTTTATAAAACCTGTTTTGGCTTTATCTCTTGGGTTGTAATAATCCACCATAGTCTTAGCAATCAAATCAGAGAGTTTAGAGATAGCTTTTTTATCACCTTGCTCTACAGGATTGAAGATAATTTCATCACTGCCAACCCTTGGATTGATAAGATTGTGATTGGTTAAAACCTCTTTGTTCTCATAGAGTAAATCTGACTCAAAAATCTCACGATTTAAATCTTGGCCTGCATGAGCTTGATTTACCAATTTTGCAAGATTACCAAGTTTTGAATCATCAGAGAAACGGTGAGTAAAGGTCAATAAACTTACATATTTACCAACAGTATAGCTTTGACCAAATTGCTCTAAAAACTGCTCTTTTGAAAAACCAGTCATACTCTCAAGGATTTTTGATAAATTATCCTCAATAGGAGTATTTAAGTCACAACAAATATCTGACAACACAGAGCCTGGCTCTACAGAGCTTAACTGATCTTTATCTCCTAACATGATTACTTTGGTATTAGGTCCAATAGCATCAAGTAATTTAGAGAATAAGGACAGAGAAATCATAGAGATTTCATCTACCACCAAAATGTCACAAGGCAGATGATGATCTGGGTTGTATTTAGGTACTTCTTGGTGAGGGTAAATTCCGATTAAAGAGTGAACTGTACTTGCAGTATCTGGGATCAATTTTAATTTTTGATTATATAAATCCTCATTCTTGAATAATGGTAAAGCTTTTGCTTTTAGACTCTCATTACCTTTACCACTCTGAATTGATTCAATCATTCTTCCTGCAGCTTTTCCTGTTGGAGCTGCTAGCAGAATACGAGGATCGCTCATTCCACTATTAGCAAGTAACAATAACAGCAGCTTTAATACAGTGGTAGTTTTTCCTGTACCAGGACCACCACAAATCACTGTAAAAGGAGAAAGAGTTGCTAAAGCCACAGCTTTCTTTTGACCATCAGAATTTATCTCATCCTTAAATAACATTGCTATTTGAGCTTTATATTTCTCAATAGTGTCATTATCAATTTCTGCAGCTGAACTTACACGCTCTTTAATAAAGGCTGACACATTTTCTTCATATTGATAAAAACGTCTAAGATAGACTCTAGCCTCTGCTTTATTGTCAAAATCAAAAGCTACTAAAGGACTATCATTACAAGCTTGGCAATTTATAAGTTGGCATTTTTTAACATCTTTATTAAGAAGAAAAGTTAAGCACTCTTCAAGTAAGGATTCAAATTGAGCTTCCCAAAGTGTTTCAAGATTGCTATCGCCTAATAAAATCTTTTCTTTAACTAGTTCAAGTAAACTATCCTTTTTTAGACGAATGCAAATATCACCATTATCAAGTTTTAAGCTCATCAGCAGGAATAGAATATAAAACTCTAATGAAAACTCCTTTGGAAATTGACGTTTACAAAAGTTGCTCATGCCTATGGCTAAAGGGCTTACAAAAGATAAGTCTGTACTTTCTCTAAGTAAAGTATCTAACTTATCTGCTTGAGAGTCTGTAGCATCAATTTGGTTAATGGTGTTAAAGAATATAGTTAATTGCTCATTTAACTTGTCTATTTTTGTTTGCTTGTCCATGTTGATACCTACTCTTCTGCCTCAAACAACTTATCTAAACGCTCTACTAACTCAAATTTAGGCTTAATTTGATAGATACCTGTACTTATACTGTCTGTGCCTTTTTGTAAACCACGCAAGAATAAGTACATCACACCACCAAAATCTTTCTCATAATCATAGTCTTTGACAATGGTCTTTAAGAAACGATGCAAAGCTACAGAGTAAATTAAAATCTGTACATCATAACGGGAGGTAAAAATAGATTTGAACATCTGTGATGGGCTGTAATCTTTAAAACCTCCACCTAGGAAATTTGATTTGTAGTCAATTAAGAAATACTGATTTCCAATGTTAGTTTCAAAATTAGCCACCAAATCTATACTACCTTTCATAAAGCCTTTAAAGTCATTAGCTTTTAACATAGGTAAATCAGCTTGAATGGCATCACCAAATTTCTCAACTTCGCTTTGATAGAACTCGTCACAAATTAAGTTAAACTCATCCATCTTAAACTGTTTACAAGGCATAAAGTATTCAAGCTCGCAGGCACACTTATCAGAGGTTAAACAAGATAAAGACAATGGATGAGAGTTACTGTCTACAATACCTAAATTAGCGTGTACGATTGAGGATAACCAATCAGTAAAATCTGCATTGAAAGTACTTATATCTTGATCATATGGTTTGAGTAAACTGCCATATTTCTTATTTTGAGTGGTTTCTTCAACAAACTTTAGTAAACAACCATCATCATTTTTATCAAAATTAGTACGAGACAATAAGTATTCCATCAACTCATGCAAAAAATCACCTGCGATATTGCCTTTAGTAAAGGTAAATTGCAGTGGATTCTTTGATGAGGAATCATCTACTTGTACTTTAGGATCACTACTTAAATTCTCACCATTCTGCTCTGTGAACATGTGATTGTGATTGCCACTAGTAATAGTAGAGTAAGAGGAGATTGTGTAGGATTTATCAATATCGCCTGCATTTAAAGTATTAACACTTAAGCTTGAAGTTTCTTTATTATTTAAAGCTTTTTCTTTTGCTAAATAGTCTTTATATTCTTTCTTACAAGCTTCTACAGAGCTATCTTCTAAAAGTTCATCTGCCTTTAAATGCTCTTTATATAAAGGCTTGAACAAATCTAGATTGGATACAGCCTTTAGAGTACCATCTTCAGCTTTTGGATTGATGATTCTATTAAAGACTTTATAGTTACTACCTGTAAGGTTATTAAGATAAATAAAATTAGCAGCTTGAGCTCTAGTTAGAGCCACATACAATAATCTAACTTCTTCTTGAAGACTTGCTTGCTTAGCAATCTCCTTGGCATCTTTTGTTTTTTCTTTTGCATTGAAGTCTGAGGTCAAAGACATGTTTGTAACAGTGTTTGTCTTTTCATCCATTTGAAGATAAAAAGTTTCGTTATTTGGAACTATAGTTAAATGAGCTGAATTTACATCATAAATCTTAAAGTTTGAGCTTTGAGAGCCTCCAGGTTCTTTTCCATAAGGTAAATAGAAGTATGGTAAAAAAACGATAGGATACTGCAGACCTTTTGACATATGCACAGTATAGATTTTGATAAGCTCTTGCTCTGATTCTAGATGTTTTTTAGTTTCATCTTCACTAAAACAAGCATTTTTACTATCACTTTCAAGTGCTACAGATTTAAACCAAATCAACTGAGCTTGAGGACCTATTACCTTTGCATCAATACTTTGAATTAACTCTGCTATTTGATAATAGTTTGATAAAGCGCGCTCTCCACCTTCTGTATCAAGCATTGATTTGATACCGTCATGACTTTGTAAGTAGTGAGTAAAAGCACTTATGAATCCATGTTTTTCCCACTTTAAATAGCAATCGTGTAACAGACGAATCTCTTTATCAAAGTTGTCATCCTCAGTATTAAGAACAATCTCCTTACTGTTGTCTCTTAATAAAGAACATGTAAGTAATCTATTTACTAGGGAAACATTAGAGTTATTACACATAGCTTCCATAAAATAGATAATATTTACAGATTCACAAGATGGCTTATATTCACTTGAACGGTAGGAGGTTTGAACATCACCACCAATCACTGATGATCTGTCAGAAAAGTACACTGACTTTAATCCAACTTCTTCTAAAGCAGTCTGAATTTGGGAACTTTCTTGTCCTGACTTTACTAAGATTGCTATATCGCTAGGTTTAATTTTGCGCTTTTTTGTTCTATCAGAGGATTTGTCTAAAATTCCATGAGTTAACACTTTTACAACATCACAAGCTAAAGCTCTTGCTATTGCTACTTGATATTGATCTTTGTTGGATTCTGATTTTTCAAACTCAAGAGTGTTTACATAATTTGAAATTGGACGTTTATAAAAGTCGTCGTCGTTGTATTCATCGTCAAAATAGAATCTACAAGAGCCAGCTAATTTCTTATCTTCCTTTGGATAATTAACTCTCATAAAATCAATATTTGAAGGAATAAAATCAGCCTCACAATCTAAAGGTCTAGCTTCAAATCCTGGAACATCTTGTTCAAAAATTGCATTTACACCTTCAATAATATTGCGAGAAGATCTGAAATTAGTATCTAGTGTATAGAGTTTTTCAACTTTAGCTTTTGCTTTGTTGTAAGAGTTGATATCTGCATTTCTAAAAGCGTAGATTGACTGTTTAGGATCGCCAATTAAATAGCAAACTGCTTTTGATTTCTCCTGCTTTTTATCCTCAAGATACAATTTATTAAAGATTTCAAATTGAATAGGATCTGTATCCTGGAACTCATCAATCATAGCTACAGGATATTGATTACGAAGAAGCTTTGCTAAGTTGTCGCCTCTTTTTTTATCAACTGTTAAAACTATAGCTAATTGACGAAGTAACTCATCATTAGAAATTACATTATCGCGAATAAACAGAGAATCTAATTTGTTAATGCAAAGAATGGATAGTACATACCAGATGGTTTTAGAGTTTAAATCTAGTTTGTCTCTTACTTCTTCTAAATTATTTACTAGCTGATAGAGATTTTCTTCAAATTCCTGCGCTTCTAGAGGTAATTTAAATCTGCTATCTTTTCTAGCTCTTGATATCAAAGATCTATTGTCATTTCCTTTGCTAAGGATTTTTTTTGTTGCTTTTCCACTAGCAAATAAAAGCTTTACAAGCTCCTTATTAAAATCCTCTGTTTCTAAATCTTTAAGATCTTCTATATTTGTAAACAGAGCATAAATTTCATCAGTAAATCCTGTAACGCTTTCATAAAAAGGAGACTGATTGCTTTCTGTAACGACAGTATGTTTCTTAAAGCATTCGTGTATTTGCCATAATAAATCTGCATTCTCTCCTTCAAGAAGCTCTTTAATTATCTTTTCATAAGCTTTAATTAAATCGGTAAGCTCTTTTTCTAGAGTGTTATTTGGATGTTGCTTTTTAAGGTTATAAATTGCATAACCAAAGTAACCGTCTTTAGGATTAAGATTACGAACACTCTTTAAGAGTTTAATTGTATCTTTAAGGGAAGTAGGATCTTGAGTGCCTAAAATTTCTAATAAAGTAGCTCTTTTGTCACCTAATTTATCGGTATAAAAAAGATCTCTCCACACAGCAAACATTGCTTCATCTTGCAATGCATTAGACTCTTGCTCTTGAATAAGTTGTACATTAAAGGCTTTACCTGATTCAAAAGCATAAACTTGGTTTAAAGCTCTGTTACAAAACGAATGAATGGTACTAATAGGAGCGTTATCGATATTTCTCTCAGCTCTATTTAGTAACCTTGCATATTTCTTTGCAAGCTCTTGTTGGTTTTCACTATTAAGATAATTTTCTAAAAGCTCTTTTAAGTTCTCATCACAATCAAGACTTACTAAAGAAGCGCCTTTACCTACAGTTTCAAATAGGATTCTGGTATCGTGAATTTTTTCTAAAATACGTGCTCTTAAATCAGAAGCTGCTGCATTAGTAAAAGTAACAATTAAGATATTCTCTATAGAAAGAGGATTTCCTTGATTGATATATAAAGAAGTATTCTGCTCTTTATTTAATTGACCTAGTAATAGTCTTATTACAAGATTACTAATGGTGTAAGTTTTACCAGTACCTGCTGAAGCTTCAATTAAGGAGGTACTGTTTAGATCAAAAGTATTTACTTTAAGTGGAGTCATTTCTCTTAAGTTATTTTCTTGATTTTGCATTTTTCTGTCCCACTATTCCTTAATTGAGGCTTTGATGATTGATACTAGATCTGCCTTTATTGATCCTTTAATAATTGGTACAAGTTTTTCTTTAATATATTCAAAGAAGGAAATGATTAAATTCTGCTGATCATTTGATAACTCATCAAAATGATTAAAGATATCTGAGCCTTCAAATAAAAAGGCTACAGCATTATCTTTTCTAAATAACACAGCCTCGCTGTTGTCATTCCAAAGCTTGACAAGAGCATCTTTCACCTCTAGTTCTTGATATGCTTTGGACTTTTTATCATCATTGTATTGAACAGAGAAATAATCTTCGATTAGTTTAGAGCTTACAGGTGTAGGGATAGAGCTAAACCTAATGTAAAATTCAATTAAATCATTTAAAAGTAACTTTAGATTAGCTACAGAATACTGTTCTCTATCAAAGACAAATCTTGTACACTCGCCATCCTTAGTAAAGATGTAATGAGTAATTGGGGTATGAGGCTTTTCAATTGCATAAATTACAGAATTGATTAAAGCTTGCATGTAGCAATTAAATGAAATCTCGTCTTTTTTATGCCATAAATCCAAGATAATATTGCTGTTTTTCAAAAGAGTGCCACTAAATACTGCACTTACAACTTTAGTCTTATCCTTAGTTTCTTCTATAGGAATAGGAAAATCTAACTTGAATTCAGTGTCTTGAATATTATTGCCATTCTTTAATGCAGCTTTAGCTTGCTGTACTAAATCTTCAGCTTGTTTTACAAAGTCGTCTTTTTGATTTTCTTTTAATTGACCAAAAGGAATACAACCTTTTTGATACAACATCTCAAAATAATCACTTGCAACAGTGTAATTTGATGAGCTTAAATTCTTATCAAGATAATCCTTTAGATAAGAATTCTTATCTTTAAAATCAATCTCAAAAGGCTCTTCATCTTGTAAAGTATTACTATAGTTTACGTTTAATGAAATATTAAAACGCTCTTTTAAAAATTGTCTTGAACAGCCTCTAAACAGCTGTAAAAGATCGTTATAACCTACTTGATATTGATCTTTAATTTCTATTTTTGATTCTGCTCTCAAGCCTAAAGGCTTAATTTTCTGAAGTTCACCTTGAAGTTTTCCATCCCAAAAACTACCAACGTTAAAGGACAATACAGCATTATCAGCTTGATAGTTTTTAGGATCGTATGAGTTTAATGTTTCCTTATGGAAAATTGCTTCATAAGGTGTTTTGTCGTTTGACTCAAGCTTAAAATGATCGTTTATATAATCTTTAAGCTCAGTTAATACTACAGATGGATTTAGCTCTGCTTTATTAGTTGGAGATTCACCTAAATAAGATAAATACAAACTCTCTTGAGCAGATAATATTGCTTCTAAAAAGATAAATCTGTCATCGATAATTCTTGATCTGTCATTCTTTCTCTTAAAAAGAGGATTGCCCATTAAATTAAAGCTTGGAGCAGTATCTTTTCTTGGGAAATCAGTATCATTTAAACCTAAGATATAAATATGCTTGAAAGGCACAGCTCTCATCGGCATTAAAGAGCAGAAATTGATACTTCCACGCAAATATTGATTAGAGTCATGAGTATTGCCAAAAGCATGGATTAGCTTTGCTCTAAATACAGGTAAAGTGATCTTAATTTGAGAGTCTTGATCTTCACTATCATTTTTCAAATGGCTAACAGCTTCATTCATCTCAACTAAAATCTCTTCTACTAAAGAGCATTCATATTGAGTTTTCGGATCTTGAACAAAGCAACCATCTAAAATTAAGGTCTTAAGTTTATAAGTCCAAACTGCAGTTTCACTTGAATCTAAATTAGGATCAAACTCTGCTCTTATTTGATTTAACTTATCAATAAAAGCATATAACTTGCCTAATAAAGTGTAATCAGAGGAATCAAAGTTCTCAAAACCAAAAGTGTCATGACCAGAGCCTGTCATAAATCCATAGAATAATCTATCTAGACCTGCTTCAATGGTCCAAGGAAGATTGATCTCCTCCTGTGTATGTAATTGAGAGCAAACATCCTTTTGATTAAAGCCCCAGTGAATCTTGGTGTTATTAAACCAACTAATAATCACTGACAATTCTTCAGTGCTTATATTAAATTTTTCTGCAAGTGGCTTTACGGAAAGTAATTCAATGATCAAATTAGCGCTAATAGGACTTATACCAATAGACAATAATTTGATGATAGCATCAGCTACTTCATTTGAAGATTGAGTGGATTTATCACTAACTGTGTATGGTAAATAGCAAGGATCCTCTTTTTCAATAGAGCCAAATACAGAATCAATGTAAGGAGCGTAGGTTTCAATATTTGGAACCATCACCAAAATATCTTTTGGCAATATTGGCTTATCACTGTTTTTGATGCTATTTAAGATTGAGTCTCTTAAGACCTCTAACTCTCTTTTTATAGTATGACAAGCGTGTACCTGCAAAGATAGATCATTGCCTTTTATAGTTTGCTTTTCTTCAGTTTGAGAGGTCAAATTAAGTAAACTGTCTTTTACATAATTTAATAGCGTATGTGTTTTCTCATCGTCATTAACGCTATTGGCAAAACAATGAGTAAAATCAATCTCATTATCTTTAGATAACAATACGTTGAGGGTATCCTTACCCTGAGTTCCCATAGAAACAAGAAGAGAATTTCCATCTACAAGTTCACCTATATTGTTCTCTTCATTATTGTCTTCATAACAATTTTTGACAGACTCTAAATATGCTTCATCAGTAGAACGGGGATTAACAACTGTAAAGTTATTTACAGTTGCAGTCTTTTTAACGTCAAAATGCTTAATTAAGGCATTAGCTTTAATAAATTTAATAATTTTTTTCTTTTCATCAAGCCAATACTTTTTGCTGTTATCTAAGTCACCCCAGTAATCCTGACAAGGATTTAGGTGCATAAAGAACACTGGAATGTCTTTGCCTAAACTTACAAATAAATCTATTACGATGTTTGGAAGAGCTGATACACCAAAAATAAAGAGTTTTTTAGGCAGTTTTGCACGTAAATTAGCAGGAATAGTTCCATTAAAGGAATCAAATTTTTTAATTAAATTTGTTACTACTGTAGGTCTGTCATATAAGGACTCTACTGTATTAGCAGGAACTAGGTTATCCCTTAATAACACCCATAGCTTAATTTGCCAAAGATTCTCTATTAAAGTAGAAAATTTTCGAGGATTTTTCTTTGATTCACTCTCAATAAACTCTTTAATTTTGCCACTTGGAAGTTGAATTTCTTGGTTAGAGTCTACGGTAATGCCTTCAAAATCAGCTAATTCGATTTTATCCCAAGCTAAGATCCATTCAGGGCGGTACATTTGATATTGATCATATGTATCAGCAA
Source organism: uncultured Succinivibrio sp. (assembly GCA_902785325.1). Taxonomy (GTDB): domain Bacteria; phylum Pseudomonadota; class Gammaproteobacteria; order Enterobacterales; family Succinivibrionaceae; genus Succinivibrio. Next base: position 12,120 of record CACZXZ010000020.1, read on the forward strand.
TTACGCCTGCTAATTGATAGGCGCGCTCTTTATCAATTTGTCCATCTTCACTTTTAATGTAAGTAGACATTTGCTTAAAGACTAAATCATCTTGATTAGACCATTTATCAACTAAAGAATAAATTGACCAGGTAAGATGCTCATGAGAGAAACGGTTATATTTATCAGCATTATTAAAAGCTTTATGAAGATCCCAAATAAAACCCCAGATTTGCTCAAATTCAACACCAGAGCAAATGCCGTTTAAAGAAGCTATTTTTTGCTGAATATAGGTTTGCATACCTTTATTCATAATGATGACTTTATCTAATAATAAAGGAGATACACTTGTATCGTTAAATACCTCACTTTTCATTAGATCTGCACACAAGGTACACAATAAACTTACATCATTAGAATCAATAACATTCAATACTTTCTCTTGAGCCATAGCAATTTCCTGCAACTAAACTATGTAGTTAGTATAGTATATTTAATATATTATTTCTATATAAATAGGTTTTAATGCAGATATATTAAATACATCTATTCAGCAAATACTAGTTTAATAACTTATAAACTAAATTACGTTTACGTAAATTTTTTGAAAATTAGGAAGTTAAGCTAATATTAAAGGATAATTAAAAGAAATTACCTATCAGAGATCTTAGATTTAGAAGAAAGTTTGGTGAGAAGATTTTGGGTACAAAAAAGCCCACTTACGTGGGCCTTTTTTACCGTCAAGGCAAGAATTACTTCTTGTAACGACGAGCTAGGTTATCTAAACGCTCGTTAGCACGTGCAGCGTCTGACTTAACGAAAGCAACATCGTTAGCTAGCTTTGATTGTTGAGCCTTTAAAGCGTCAACATCAGCAGCGATAGCGTCGATCTTAGCCTCTAAACCAGTGTTTGCACAACCAACTAGTACTGATGAACCTAAAGCAACAACTGCTAAAGTAGCTTGAAACTTATTCATTTTATTCTCCAAAACTGTTTAAACAGAAAATTAAAAATGGTCTCTACCATTTCTTTGTACACGCTCATTATAGTATCAAAAAATTACAATGGCACATTTTTTTCAAAATTTTTAGAAAAAAAATTTATCATTTATTTGATTTTTGTATGTTCAACTGTTGTGATTTTTTACTATCCTTTTGATTTATATGGACATTTCACGAACATTAGATCACATTATTATCTAAAACTTTGTTGTTACTTTTTTTCAATTTCTAAATTTTGCACCATTTCGGACAGATCTTGATAGCAAAAACAGCCTTCTATCAGCTCTTTTTCAGTCTTGATATGCTCTCCTACAAGATAAAGTTTACTAATGCCAGCATTCTTTGCAGCTATCAAATCAGTAGCATGATCTCCAACCATAATTGATTGACTTAAATCGATATCTAAATCAATCGCAGCCTTTTTAAACATACCTGGCTTTGGTTTTCTGCACTCACAGTCTTGTCTATATTGAGCTAAAGGAGCCTCAGGGTGATGTGGACAGAAATAAATTCCATCAAAACACGCATCAGCTATTCTTAAGTTCTCTTGCAAAAATTGAGTAACTTTAAAAAAGTCAGCTTCAGTATATTTGCCTCTTGCAATACCTGATTGATTAGTAACTAATACCAATAAAAAGCCAAGTTCTTTTAAGTGATGTAAAGCTTGTGGCACCCCTTGAACTAAATCATAATTCTCAATTTTGCCAACAAAACCATAATCAATGTTTATGACTCCGTCTCGGTCAAAAAATACTGCTTTTCTCAAGTTATTACTCCAAAAAAATTTTTAATACTTTTACATCAACTTAAAAGGTTTGAGGATATAAGGGAAGGTAAAGATGGGTCTTTAAAAAAAGGCGTGTAGCCACGCCTTTTTATACTTACTATGAATCAAAGAAGGTTAAACCTTTTTCAGTGTTAATACGCTTTGACTGAGGATAATCAAAGCATGGGTTTTCCTTTAAAATCTTTACAAATAAATTAGCTTCATATTTTGCCATTGGCAAATCGTGTAATAAGTAATTACCACAATTTACTGCTTGAGCACCAGGGATAACATCGTCATAATCACGAAGATACTCAAAAGCACTAATCATAAGTGGTAGTAAATCCTGTGGAGCAGGTTTGCCTTTCATGATTAAGTAACAACCTGTAAGACAGCCCATAGGCCCCCAATACACTACTTGATCTTTCCACTTAGGCTCGTTTCTTAAATAAGTTGCTACTACATGCTCAATAGAATGCATAACATTTGGGTGGATCACAGGCTCTAAATTTGGTTTCTTCATGCGAATGTCAAAGGTGGTTACAAAAGAATCACCAACTGTATCTACACGTGAAACATAAATGCCTGGAACTAACTTGGTATGATCAACTTGGAAACTTGGGATTAGATCCATATTAAAACTCCATCTATTCCTACTATATCTATAGGTTTATAGATATTCTATTTAATTATCTTATGACTATCAAGCTACTAGTACAAATTGCAATGCTGTAGCTGTTGCTTATACTTTAAAGCTCTGATTTGAACCTTTTTAGCTACTTTTTGTAACCAATCTTTGCTACGGTAGGTTTTCTTTTTGTAACCAGTCCATCCTTCATGATAATTTAAATATTGATTGTAAGCATCATTAAACTGAACGTGATTTAAACGTTTAGTCTTAGTCATATACCAACCAATAAAATCTAAAGAATCTGCAAAGTTTGAACGTGAGGAAAAGAATGATCCTTGATCATCTTTATAATCTTCCCATACAGGATCTTGAGCTTGTGCATAACCATAGGCAGAGCTTCCTCTACCATAAGGAATAAATAAGAACCATCTCATAGGTGGTTGAGCATCTTCTCTAAAGCCTGATTCCTGAGCCATAATTGACATAGCAACATTGATTGGTACACCATATCTACGATGTACGTCATGAGCTGCAACATACCAACTATCTTTCTCTTGGAAGATTGAACATAAGTCTTCAGTGTTTGATGGAGGGGTTGTAGAACAACCTGACATCATAGCCACACCAAACACGAGTGCGGCTAAACTTTTATAAGATAGGAATTTCTTCATGTAAACTAAATTGCGTCGTCGCCTTCTTCACCGGTTCTGATACGGATTACACGATCAATATTTGATACGAAAATCTTACCATCGCCAATCTTGCCAGTGTGGGCACCATCAATAATGGCTTCGATGCATAAGTCTACATCTTCATCTTTAACCACTAATTCAATCTTAGCTTTTGGTAGAAAATCTACTACATATTCTGCACCACGATAAAGCTCAGTATGACCCTTTTGTCTTCCAAAGCCCTTTACCTCAGAAACTGTCATACCTGAAATACCCTTTGAGCTTAAGGCTTCTCTAACGTCATCTAATTTAAAAGGTTTGATAATTGCAGAAATCTTTTTCATGATATTACCTATTGGTTATTAGCGTTTTAAATTTGACAATATGATACCACTATAATGATTTTATTCGCCATTTATGCTTGCATTTATCTCAATAATGATAACTTTTAAGACAAATTCTCAAGGCAAGCGCATGGTTTTCTATTGAACTTGCCTATCTTTATTTTAGTAAATTAAAGTTAATTTTTACTAAGATTTTTACTACCAACTTCATATATTTGCACTTTTGTAACTATTTTAAGAAGAAACAAGTGCTAGAAAAATGACACTTACTACCCCTAAATTAATGTCAAAAATCCAATAGTCTTTCTATCCATTTGATTTATCTAAAATAAATTGAATTGGCACAACAATTGCTAGTAATTAAACATATTGTAATTGTGACAAAATTTAGGAGTCTATTATGAGCACAACAAATTCTGCAATGCGTTCTATCAACACCATCATGATGTGGTTATTCTGCTTAACAGTTTTAATGTTAATCATGCCTTGGGAGCAAGTTTCTACAGAATTTGCAAGTAAGATTGATGCAAACCGTATTTATTTATACTTTGCTTTAATTATCGAAGTTTCAAACATCCTAGCTCAAGGTTGTTTAACTCTAGTTCAGGCTTATTCAAAGAAGTCTTACAACAAGAGATTAGAAGAATTAGTACAAACTACCGTAAATCATTTTGATTTTGCTGAAAAAGCATTATTAAGAGAATTTGTATTACAGAGAAAGTCAGTATTAAATCTACCTGTAACTGAGCCTACTGTACGTAATTTAATTGACGGTGGTGTACTAAAGATTGTTCACATTACCGATGCTGAAAACAAAATTGCACAAGTTATCATTTCAAAGGTTGCACGTCCTTACATTACCTACAAAGCAATTGGTCTTACCTTAGGTAAAATGACTGAAGAACAAATCTCAGCTATCATGACTGCCCGTCCTGTATATGCTAAGAATAAAATCAAACCACAAAACAAAGTGGTTGTAGGTTCAAAGACTATCAACTCTTTATTTAAGTCTCCTGTTGAGGATGAGACTGAAGAGGTTTTAGATACTGCTAAAGATAATCACAATGTAGCAGCATAATTACAATGACTCCAACACAAAAGGGCGCTTTAAGCGCCCTTTTTATATTGTTTTAACTTTGTTAAATGATTAGTACTCAATAGTACTCATCTTTGATAACTTAGTTCTATCATGCCAAGCTTGAATGTAACGACGAGTACCAGTTCTGCCTCTTGAAGAGATAGAAGATGTAATAGCATAACCGCCTTTATACTTAACACCATCTAGTAACTCACCTGGAGTTACACCAGTTGCAGCAAAGAAGCACTGATCGGTAGTTACTAATTCATCAATTGAACGAATTGCCTTTAAATCAACGCCATCTTTAATGATAGCTTCGCGCTCTTGCTCTGTTTTTGGAGCTAAACGGGTTAACATTTGACCACCAGTACCTTTAATAGCACAAGCTGTTACTACAGCCTCAGGGGTACCACCGATACCAATTAACATATCGATATCATTAGTAGGATCCACTGCCATTAAAGCACCTGCGATATCACCGTCAGAATGTACCATTACACGAGCACCTGCGTTGTGGATATCGTTAATTAGTTTATCGTGACGAGGTTTGTCTAATACGAATACCTTTAAATCGCCAACTTTTTTGCCTAATGCTTTAGCAACGTTGATAAGGTTATCTTTTACAGGAGCATCTAAATCAATTACGTTTGCAGCCTCAGGACCTACTACTAATTTTTCACAGTAGTAGCTATGACCAGGATCAAACATGGTGCCAGCAAGAGAAATACCTACAGCTGCAATACCATTTGGTCTACCACCTGCAACACAGCTAGTTCCATCAATAGGATCAACAGCAATATCAAAGTCTAAGCCATCACCAAAGCCCACCTTTTCGCCAGTGTATAGCATAGGAGCTTCGTCCTTTTCGCCTTCACCGATAACAATGGTTCCTTTGATGTGAAGACTTTGGAAAGCAATTCTCATTGCATCTACAGCAGCTCTATCTACAAGGTTTTTATCACCAAGTCCTGTAAATTTAGCAGAAGCTAAAGCTGCAGCTTCAGTTACTCTAACTAGATCTAAAGCAATATTTTTGTCAGCTAAATGTTGTTGCATTGTTACCTCGAATATTTGTGCTAAAAATGTGCTTATTTTAGCGAAAATTTGATGTGGGTATAATACACTACAAATGAGTAAATTTTCAGATTATTTACATATTCTCGGTAGGTAAATTGTAAATTTGAAGTGACAACCTCTGCTTTTTCTTGCAGAGGTTATGTTTTATTGCTCGATAGGAAGCGTTATTGAGAAGGTAGTACCCACATTAAGTTTTGAATCGACGTTAATGTGACCATTACATTCTTCGATAATGTGTTTAACGATGGTTAAACCTAAACCTGTACTATCTTTATTAGAATGGCTTCTATCTACACAGAAGAAACGCTCAAAGATCCTACCAAGATCTTCACTTGGAATACCTATGCCGTTATCTTTGATAGAGATATAAAGGTTTTGATTATTAGTAGAAATGTTGCACTCTACCTTGCCACCTTCTTTATTGTATTTAATACCATTATCAATAAGATTGTATAAAATCTCTGACATATAGCGTCTTACAAACAAGAAGCTTGCTTCTTTGCAATTGACTTGGATAGACACTTGTTTCTTTTGCGCTTTATCTTTTAAAGAATCAGCCACACTATCAACTAAAGTCTTGATATTGATTTGCTCTTTTTGAGCTTTAACACCAGACTCCACTTTAGATAAGAACATGATATCGTTAATCATATTCAATAAAGCTTGACCTTCAGTTCTGATTTTTAAACCAAAACTCTTAAGATCATCTGGGCGCACAATACCATTTTCAATCAACTCTGCTCTACCAATAATTGACTGCAATGGAGTCTTAAGTTCATGAGATACATTTGAGGCAAATTCTTGGCGTTGTTTTTGTAATTGTTTATCTTTGGTAATATCAATAAACAACAAAACATAACCAATGATTTTTTCTTTATTGGTGATCTTACTGAAGATCAAATTAAAGAACTTACCATTGATTTCAACTTCTTTATTAAAGTTGTCTAAAGCCTCTTTCTTCTCATAAATATCACACAATAAAGCTGATCTATCTATTTGGAATAAAGGCTTTCCGATAAGCTCCTTTTCATCCTCTAGCTTAAATAAACTTAAAGCACCTTGATTTAAAGTAATTATTTCGCCTTTTTTATTTAAAAAGAAGATGCCTTCAGACATATTTGAAGTCATTACTTTCATCTGTAAGTGCGCTGCAGTAACTTTACGTAATAATTTCTTAATGCGATGCTGATGCTCTGTAATTCTATCTAAGAAAGGACGAAGCTCTGGATACACATCATCCATCTGAGGTTTAGTCAAATCAATGCAATTGATAGGTTCAACGATTTTTGCTGACAATCTTTTAGCTAAAATAATTGAGATACCAATGGATAAAACCACAATAATTAGCAAATGCAGAAATAAAGAAATGGTCTGAGAAAAGATGTTATCTGCTGTATAAGAGCAACGTAGGACATTGCCATTGTCTAATCTTACAGCATAATAAACGGTTCTTTTATCTAAGGTTTCTGACATACGGTAGATCTTAGAACGACCATATTTTAAGGCTTGGCGAAATTCCTCTCTGTCAGAGTGGTTTTCTAAATTCTCCTTATTCACATCGATTTTAGAATCATAGAAAACATGGCCAGAAGAAGAGATTAAGTTGATACGGTAGGTATCAATGCCAAGCAAGGACAAATCTATTTCTTGATTGTCGTTAATTTTAGCTGCAAGCTTATTTGCAAATTCAGTCATTGCCTCACTATCAGTTTTCGCCATTAAATAAGACGATATAACTAACGATGAAGCAATGCTGATTAGTAAAACTATGACGGTAGATAAAAATACTGATCTAAAGATTTTTGAAATCATGCGTCAGCCTTATAACCAATACCACGTACAGTTTGAATAATAGAATCAAATGATCCTAATTTTGAGCGTAAGGCTCTAATGTGAACATCTACAGTACGATTTTCACCATCATAATCAATTCCCCAAATTAAGTTTAATAGCTCATCTCTGCTATAAACACGACCTGGGTGTTTGATTAACAATAGTAACAACTCAAACTCTTTTAAGGATAAATCAAGCTTGTTGTCTTCAACTAAAGCAGTGTGCTTTACTTCGTTGATTACAATTGGACCAAACTTAACTTCACCTTTAGTCTCTTTATTGTTTTGAGTACGACGTAAAATAGCTTTGATTCTAGCTACCATTTCCATCATAGAAAATGGTTTAGTCAAATAATCATCAGCACCAAGATCTAAAGCTTTGATCTTTTCAAATTCAGCACCACGAGCTGTAGCCATAATCACAGGAAGATCAGCAGTTTTAGGATTGGACTTTAAGCGTTTTAAAACATCCACACCACTGACATCTGGTAACATCACATCAAGTACTACAAGATCTGGTTTTTCAGCATTTAACTTTTCAAAAAAGCTTTTACCATCCACAAAACCTTGTGCTTCAAAGCCCATAGAGCTTAAAGTGTAAAGTTCAAGCTCACGAATATCAGCATCATCTTCAACACAATAAATCATGTATTACTCCTGATCTTTTAACTTACCAGTTAACACGTACTGTGTGCATTTTGCCACATTACAAGCATGATCACCAATACGCTCTAAGTATTTGGCAATCATCAATAAATCTAGTGAGAATTCTGCATCATCATTAGACTTTTTAATAGCTTGTACTAAGGCGTTTTTTACCATGAAAAAGTATTTATCTACAACGGTATCACGTTTGATTACAGAGCTTGCAAGCTCTGAGTCTTTCTTAATAAAAGACACAATACAGTTTTTTACCATGGTAATAGCTTCATTACTCATTTTCTCCACAAGAAGAATATCATCACCTTGATGTGAAAAATCAAAATTAGTAATGATTTCTGCAATCGCAATAGCTTGTGTACCGATACGCTCAACATCGGAGGCTAATTTTAAAGTTGCAGAAATGATTAACATGTCTTTAGCAACAGGCTGTTGGCGCATCATTGCTTTAACGCATAAAGCTTCAATTTCACGAGCTTTAGCATGAATATCGTAGTCTTTATTGTAAATAGAAAGTGCTTTTTCTTTGTCGTGAGCTTTAAATGCATCAAAAGCATTAGTTAAGCTCTCCTCACAAGCTGAGGACATTAAAATCAAAGAATTTGAGATTTGAGCTAAGAGCTCATCTAATTGATAACGCATTTGTCTCTCCTTATGTTTATTAACCAAATCTACCTGTTACATAATCCTCACAACGCTTATCCTTTGGCTTTGTAAAGATATTGTCAGTAGTATCCATCTCGATTAAATCACCTAATAAGAAGAACGCAGTCTTATCAGAAATACGCAAAGCTTGTTGCATATTGTGAGTAACAATAACGATGGTGTATTTTTTCTTAAGCTCACAGGTAAGCTCTTCTATCTTGCCTGTAGAAATAGGATCTAATGCTGAGGTTGGCTCATCCATCAATAGAACTTCAGGCTCAACAGCTAAAGCTCTAGCAATACACAATCTTTGCTGCTGACCACCAGATAAACCTAAAGCAGAAGTCTTCAATCTGTCTTTTACTTCATCAAAAATAGCAGCACGTTTTAAAGACTTTTCTACAATCTCATCTAAAGCAGAACGATTCTTAATGCCATGAATCCTTGGACCATAAGCAATATTGTCATAAATTGACATCGCAAAAGGATTAGGCTTTTGGAATACCATGCCAACAGACTTTCTAAGCGCGCTCACGTTAATTTTGGAGTTTACTAACTCTTGATCTTTATAAATGATAGAGCCTTCAAGTTTAACGCCTTCAATTAAATCATTCATACGATTTAAACAACGCAAGAAGGTGGATTTACCACAACCTGATGGACCAATTAAAGCGGTAATTTCATGCTCGCAAATTTGCATGTTGATGTTATGCAAAGCATGGTTGTCACCATAGTATAAGTTAAAGTTTTTTACATCAATTAAGGTCTTATTCATTTAAACTACCTTTAAGCGTATCTTTTGTTTTGAATTTTCTTTGACAACTTGCTTGCAATATAGTTAATGAGCAAACTCATAAACAACATAATGGCAGCAATCACGAAGGCAACATCAAACTGACCTTGCTCTTTTGCATATACGTACAAAGCTACAGTTAAAGTTGAACCTGAGGAAGATAAGGCATCAATAAAGCCATTTAATTTATGGGCAAAGCCTGCGGTAAATAACAAGGCTGCAGATTCACCTAACATTCTACCGATGGCTAAAATACAACCAGTCACAATACCGTCAATACAGCATGGCAATACTACGGTTCTAATGGCATACCATTTATTAGCACCTAAACCAAAAGAGCCTTCTCTATATGAAGGTGGTACAGAATCTAAACTTTCCTGAGTGGTTCTGATAATGGTTGGCAAATTCATAATGGTTAAGGTCAAGGCACCTGCTAGTAGTGAGGTTTTTAAACCAAAGTACTGACAGAAAATTAACATACCCACCAAACCATAAATAATTGATGGAATACCAGCTAAACTTTCAATTGCATACTCAATGACTCTTTTAACCTTGAGATTCTTAGCATACTCAGACAAATAAATGGCTGCACCTACACCTAAAGGTAGGACAAAGCACAAAGTTGCAATGACGATATAAATGGTATTTAAAATATCTGGCAATACACCAATGGTTTCGTTGATGTAACTTGGTTTGGAGGTTAATAATTGCCAAGAAAAATGTGGGATAGCGCGAACAAACACATAAACGATAATAAAACCTACCACAAACACAGTCATCACTGTGGCAAGGTAAGCTAAAAACAACATTATCCTAGTGTAGATTCGTCTTTTTAATTCGTTATTCATTTACTTCTTGCCTTTTCTTTCTTTTAGCACCAGATTCAAAAGTGCATTGATGATCATGATGAAGACAAATAGCACTAGAGCAATAGAGAACAGAGCTTGTCTTTGCAAACCTGCTGAATAGGACATTTCTGAGGCAACTGCGGTAGTTAAGAAACGAACTGATTCAAAGAGATCAGGCATATTAGCTACGTTACCTGCAACCATCATCACCGCCATAGCTTCACCTATAGCTCTACCTACGCCTAATACAACAGCAACACCAATACCACGACGAGCAGCTGGAACCATTACTTTGTAAACTGTTTCTACTTTGTTAGCACCTAAAGCTAAAGAGCCTAATTCATATTCTTCAGGAACTGCTTCAATTGCACCTATAGATACCTTAATAATGGAAGGTAAAATCATGATGGACAATACTAAAATTGCAGCTAATAAAGAGGATCCGTCTGGAACATTAAAGAAATATTGAATACCAGGTACTAGCACTAACATACCGATAAAACCAAATACTACAGAAGGGATACCTGCTAATAGATCTACTGTAGATTCGACAAATTGTTTGATTTTTAAAGGTGCAAATTTTGCTAAATATACTGAGGTAAAAAAGCCGATTGGAAGACCTAATAAAATGGCTCCAAAAGTACCGTATACGGAAGTTAAAATAAAAGGCATGATTCCAAATTTTGGTTCACTTGCAGTAGATGCCCACTGAGTACCAAAGATGAAATCTACAAAACCAATTTGTCCAATTGCAGGAATACCTGATATCACAAGATACAAGCAAATAACTGCAACAAAGACAATATTCAAATAACCTAGTACTGTAAAAACTACAGTAGCTATTTTATCTGTACATTCTTGATGGGATTTTAATTGCATAATCTATAAAACAAGTAGGAGCAAGCTCCTACTTTTTCCTAGAATTTAAATCTCTTAGTTCTTAGCAGGAACTACACCAGCTTTAACAATGAAAGGCTTTGCCTCATCTGATAAAGAGTAGTCTAAGAAGGTTTGAGCATCCTTTGATAGAGCCTTATTCTTAGGAGTTACAAATACAAATGGACGTTGTAACTTGTAAGTCTTATCAAGTACAGTTGCCTCTGAAGCCTCAACACCGTTGAAAGTTAATACCTTAACAGTGTCATTTACAGCTGATAAAGAAGCATAACCTACAGCGTTCTCATTTTGACCTACAGTAGTGATAACATCACCAGTTGAGGTTAACTCTTGACGATACTTGCAAGCATTTTTAGTGTCAGTTACAGATTCAAAACCGTCACGAGTACCTGAACCTGCTTCACGACCAATTAGAACAACAGGAGCATCAGCACCACCTAAATCTTTCCAATTAGTGATCTTGCCAGTGTATAAGTCTTTAACTTGCTCAGTTGTAATATTTGCTAATGAATTGTTCTTGTTTACAACAACTACAATTGCATCGTATGCTAAATCAGTACCTACTAATTTTTCTTGCTCTTGAGCTTTTAAAGCACGAGATGATAAACCGATATCAGCTCTGCCTTCTAATACAGCAGTAATACCTGAACCTGAACCAGTTGGATTGTATGTAACATCAATGCCATTGCCTTCAAAAGACTCAATTAGCATACCCATAACTTTTTCCATTGAGGTAGAGCCATCGGTAATTACTGAGCCAGCATTAGCCATTGAAGAAAAACCCATTGCACAAGCGCAAACTGCTGTTAAGAAAGTCTTTTTAAATTTCATTTTATATCTCCGTTTCTAGCGACGTTTTTAAGATATAAAAGGTGTGTTAAATTGTTTTAGGACAAATGTTAAGTTTAGGTAAATTACTTAACATTAAATGTTAATTATTTGAATTTACTTAACTTTTTCAAGTTAAAAACTTAATTAATTAAAGAAAAGTTTTTTAGGCAGGACAAATGGAGGAGATTACTCCTCCATTTTTTGCTTAACGATAAATTATAAAGCCACCAGCTTCTAAAGTAGATGCTTGATATTTGTAGCTATATAAAATTTGATTTACTTTAGGATCTATCTTGATATCAGTTGTATTAGCGTTAATTACTACGTTTATAGGAGCTTTATCGCCATCACCTGTTCTTGTATACCAAATAGTTCTATCTTGTGAATTTACATGCCATTCAATAACTGTACCTAGTAAAGAAGGCTCTGCCTTTCTTAAAGCAATCAAGGCTTTTACAGCTTGATAAGTCTTTAAAGCATCAGGAGAATTTACTTTATCCCATGGCATTGGTAATCGATTGTAAGGATCATTTTCTCCTTCAAGACCTAACTCTGTACCATAATAGATACAAGGAGATCCTGGCATAGTAAAGAGCACTGCTAATTGTTGTAAAAACTTATCATAGCTTTTAGATCTTGTCAGTAATCTATCAATATCATGGCTATCTAATAAGTTGAAAATCACCTTGTTAGCTTGCTTGTTATAAAGGGAATAGCAGTAATTTATCCAGTACTCAAAATCTTTAGCACAAGTACTTTCATCTAAGAAGAAATTACCCACACTTTGCAAGAAAGGATAATTCATCACTGAATCATATTCATCTCCCATCATGTACATTGAGGAGTCCATCCAAATCTCACCAAGTAAGTAAATATCTGGCTTTATAGCTTTTATGTGGCGACGTAAAGTTTTGATAAAAGAATGAGATATCTCATTACCCACATCAAAACGAATACCATCTAGATCCCATCTTGTAAGCCAATCTTTAGTAACATCTAAAAAGTACTGAACAACCTTTGGATTGTTAGTATTCAATTTAGGCATTTCTTCTACGAAGGCAAAAGTAAAATATCTGCCATCTTTAGTACTCTTTTTTTGAGTCAAATTGCTAGGATCATTGATATAGAACCAATCAAAGTAGGCTGAGTCTTTACCGTGTTTTAAGACATCCTGCCAAGCAAAAAAGTTAGTACCAGAATGGTTAAACACAGCATCAATCATGACCTTAATACCAAGGCTATGAGCTTTTGAAATAAACTCTTGCATATCCTTGTCATCACCAAAATCTTTATCAATTTTAGTGTAGTCTGTGGTGTTGTATTTATGATTTTCAGTAGACTCAAAGATAGGATTGAAATAGACACCTGTCACACCAAGATCTTTTAAATACTCAAGCTTAGTAGTAGCGCCTTTAATATCACCACCATAGAAACAATGTCTATCAATTGACTTAGTGGCATCCCAAGCTAGTAGTGGATGGGATTTTGGACTACCAGATGTTGCAAAACGCTCTGGGAAGATTTGATACCAAATAGTGTTCTCAACCCACTTAGGAACTTTGAAAATGTCAGAATCATTCATCCAACCAAATTTAAAATAGTGTTTGTAGTATTGATTATTCTTAGTAACACCATTTTCGTAAACATACCTACTCTCATCTTTTGAAAAGACTACAAAGTAGTACATCAAGCGCTTGAATTTTGGCTTTAAAGTAATAGTCCAAATATTCTCATAACGAAGCTCTAAATCAAGTTTCATTGATTTTTCGATACCATCCCATGGAGCACCTACAACACAGTCGTTAAGGTAAGGATCTTCGTAATAAATTAAAACCTTATCTACGCTCTTATTAGCATGTAAATTGATGACTAGCTCATCCTCATTTAAAGCATAGCAGTCATTAAAACCGCATTTATGAAAAATACCTTCACAGTTCATTTCGTATGTCCTCATATCTGAACTTTGTATAGAGCCATTTTAATCAGAAAAAATATCATTAAATTGCACAATAAAGCATTAAAAATAACACAATACTATCATATTAGGTAAAATAGCATTGTATACTTAGGAGTTATTACGATCATGGCTCACATTAACTACCACGAATCTATAAATCACGGTACTTTAGATTTACCTTACGCGATTTATCACACCAAAATACCAGACTTTTTCAAAGTTTATCCCCTACATTGGCATGACGAGTTTGAAATAATCTATGTGCAGGATGGTAGCTCCTGTTTTGTGGTAGATAACTTAAAAATTACTGCTTTTAAAGGAGATCTGATTGTAATTCCGCCTCAAGTACCTCATAGCATTGAACAACACCTTGATAATAAAGCAGACTTTTTTAACTTTTTATTTAGGGCTGATGCTATTGTGGATAAAAGCACTTGTAGTTACCTTTATGAAAAGTACATTGAGCCTTTTGTGTCAGGTTTTAAGCAAATTACTTACTACCAAAAGCAATATTCTCCATTAAATAAAGAAGCAACGCCTCTGCTACAAGAGCTAATCGACAAAAGGCACGATGTTTACTCAAAAGATGAACTTTTAGTAATTTCAACTATTTTCAAATTACTTCAACTTATCAACAAATACGCTAAAACTACGCATACACCTTCTAATATTGATAAATCCTTAGGTTTTATCAAAGATGCTGTTTTTAAAGTGCAACAAATGTACCCGCAAGACTTGTCAATTGAATATATGGCTCAAAGTTTGAATGTCTCCAAAAGCCATTTCATGAAAACCTTTAAGAAAACTATGGGAGTAAGTTTCACTCAATACTTGATTGACTATCGTTTAAAAATTGCCGCAAGACAGCTTAAAGAGGGAAAATTAAAGATATTTGAAATTAGTAATAATTGCGGATTTAATAACGGATCATATTTCATCAGATCCTTTAAAGAAAAATACAAAACTAGTCCCAAAAATTATCAAAAGATGTTTAAAATAGAGAAAAGAAAATAAGTTAAATTTTCGATAAAAATGCTTGTTTACAAACATTTTTATTGTCCATAATTTATCATACATATAAAAATATATTCAGCCCATTCATTAACTTACAGGAAGAAACTTATGACCTCACTGGCTCAAACAATAGCAAAAAGTATGACTCAACATGACTGTCCAAAAGAAAATAGAGCAGAAAAATCTGAAATTCTGTTAAAAATTGGATTACTAGAAGTTATCTTTAAGCTTACAGAGCCACTGAATATAGATAACTTATTATTTAAAAAAATTGTTTATAAAAATGGACGAAAAATAACCAGTAGGTTATCTATGATAAATTGCATTTATGCAAATCCTACTGATTTATGGACCTGTGTCTGTCCTTTCGTTATGAATGCCACCTCGGCAATCTTTCATACTGACAAATTAAAAAGCAAAATTATTCAAGATGGTATCGTAGGCAATGTGATTGAAAGATTTTACAATCTTGCAAAACAAGAATACCCAGACGATCCTAAAATGCATTTGTTAGCCATTGCAATGGCGGTTATTCTTCCATCCCATGATGATTTCTTTGCAAATCTTAGCTGTAATAGAATAAGTCTTTATGTCAAAGAGTTAAATGCTCCTGACACCACAGAACTTGGTGAAATTACTGAAGAATTTTGTGATAGCTTATTACACCCTAAGACTTTAACTGAAGAAGAGAAAGATGATCTTGATACCTTGGTTCAAGTACTAAATCTTCCTGAAACACCAATCAGTATTTTTAACATTTTTAATCCTGTTAAAAAGAACCAAAACCATCAAAATAATTTAGAAGAAAAAACACTCCATACTCCATCCGGTGAGATTTCTGTAAAGGTAACAAAAGTAGAAACTCCAAAAGTTAAAGTTGATGTTAAAGCTGAACAAAAAGAATTAAATGCTCTAATTAAACAGTTGTCAGAATCTAAACGCGTAACTTTAATTGACGGCAAGTTAGATAAAACAGTTGTAGAAGAAGATACCTCTTTAAATGACAATGAAATCAAATATGTAACTGGTATTTTAAATATCGTTGAAATCAACAGAAGTAAGTTCTACAACTTCTACCCTTTACTAAGTTGGAATGGCAACGAGTACTACGTGGTTGCTAATGAAAGAAAAGAGCTCTACTCTGCTGACGGTTTTATCAAACTTGAATACAACGATATAGGATCTTCTGCTCAAAAATTCTTACAGAATTTAGGTAATCACTCTTTAGTAAATTTAGCTTACTACAGCAGTGAAATTGTGCCTGATAGCCATCGTGAAGTTGGTAACATGATTGTAGTTTCAGATGCTGTAAAAGAAAAACGTATCTGTGCTGCCGCAAAAGATCCTAACCTTGCACACCGCTTATATTGTGTGGTTACCCCAAAAGATACAGATGAGGAATTTGATTTTTATAAATCAAATCTTGTGATCTTCAACGATGACGATCCAAAAAATTTGCCTACTTATTTCAACCAAGACACAGTAGTTTTAAGATTAGGCAAAAACTATTATGGTCCTTTTAAAGTTAAAAAGAATAGCTTTGGTGATTTCTCATTAACAGCTTGCTCTTCAACTAAT
The DNA here is from genome assembly GCA_902785325.1 of uncultured Succinivibrio sp. Taxonomy (GTDB): domain Bacteria; phylum Pseudomonadota; class Gammaproteobacteria; order Enterobacterales; family Succinivibrionaceae; genus Succinivibrio. The sequence continues at coordinate 28,723 of CACZXZ010000020.1, forward strand.
AGTGAATCATTCTCAGCTAAGTTAGATGTTATTCAAAAGCTCACCCCTCTTTCACTTGAACAAAGTACTTTCAATCCAAGTAAACTTATCCTACATCCTCAGTTTACTGATTTAGATATTATCCTAGCTGGTGAGCACTACATTAAATATCAAATTGAAGATGTAATTCCTGATGAGAAATTATTAGATATTTACGTTGAAGAAAAGCATCTTAACTTAAGTGATGTTGAAGAAACAGAAAAAGGCTCTAATGAAATCCTAGAAGCCTTAGATATGAGTTCTTCTCTTTACTGCGAAGGTTTTGATGATTTTACTCAAGGCAGATTCACAAGAATTAAGCAATTAGTATCTAAGATTGAGTATAGCCACAAGAACTTAGAGCGCTACTATGAGATCTTTAAATACTGCGCAAGTTCAGATGAGAAATTCATAAGCCAAGTATGTGGCGTAATTGAGCAAGATAAAAAACTAAAAGAGGATTTTGCAAAGAACCTTCATTTAGAAGAGATTTCCTCCCAAAAGAAAAACGAAGTTAAAAAGCTAGAAGCAAAACTAAAAGAATTAAAAGAAGGCATTAAGGATTTAGATAATGAAACTCATGAAGTAGACAATCTTCTAAATGAGAAAAAAGAGTTACTTGTAGCCTTTAACAACATTAGTTTAGCTCAAGCAGAACTTACAAGACTTGAAAATGAACAAAAGGAATTAGAAGCTAAGATCACCAAAGCAAAGGAAGACTATGAATCCTTTGATAATGGCATTGGCAAATATGAAGAGCGCTTAAAGAACACTACTTCAATAGTGGCAAGTCTAGCTTTTGACAATGAGATCACTTCAAAGATCATGAGAGCTGCTAACGGTGCTAACGCTAAGATAGAAATTGATAATGACAACAGACGTTTAGAAATTATCAAGAGCATAAATCCTATCAATAAAAAAGATAATGATTTAATTCATTACCTTTGCTCAAAGCTTAGTGAAATCCGTCGTTACGAGAACTCAAATATTGAATACATCAACTTACTTGCTTGTATCACCCAAGGATTTTTAACTGTTTTATCAGGTGCTCCTGGCTCTGGAAAAACTAGTATTTGTAATATTCTAGGTAAAGCTCTAGGTCTTTGTGACATTGATAAAACCTGCATTCGCGACAATTGGAAGGGTGATAAAGAATTCTTTAATCGCTACTTACAAGTGTCTGTTGAAAGAGGTTGGAACTCTAAACGTGACTTTATTGGTTACCACAATCCTTTAACAGGAACCTTTGAAAGTCCTGATCCTAAACGCTATGAGTGCTTCAAGCTCTTAGAAGCAGAGTACCAAAATGGCATGGATAAACTTCCTTATCTTGTACTATTTGATGAGGCTAACCTATCCCCTATGGAATATTACTTTGCAGACTTCATGAATATTTGTGACAGAAGAGATGCAAATAGTACAATTTCCTTAAGTGGTACCCAAAGATATCATATCCCTGATACCTTAAGATTCTTAGCAACTATCAATAATGATCACACTACCGATAGATTATCTCCTCGTCTTTTAGATAGAGCTTTTGTGATTACACTACCTAACAATGGTGTTCAAAATAAAGATATTGAGGACTTCACTTTTGAACCTATCAATTGGAATGCGCTAAAAGAAGCCTTTACTCCACGTGGTAGCATGACTCAAAAGTGCAAGGATATCTATGCAAAAGTTGAAGATATCTTAATGAAGCTCAATTTACAGTTATCTTATAGATGTAAGAATGCGGTTGATAAATATGTAGTTGCAACTTCAAGATATTTATCTGATCCAAAACTTGAAACAAAACTCACTGGTAATGAAGCTTCTGTAACAGCCTTAGATTACGCTATTGCCCAAAGAGTACTACCACAAATTGATGTTTTAGGTGAAAGCTATTTAGATGCTTTAGAAGAGTTATATGAGCTATTTGATCTTAATAATATGAACAAATGTGCCAATATTATTAAGCGCATTATCAACTCTGGAAGTGAAATGGCGGACTATAGATTCTTTAAGTTTTAAGGTTCAAAGTGATTAAATCTATACAGCTTATTCAAAATCAGAATAATGCACTTTTAGAACAAGTATGTTGCACTTGGACTTTAAGTGATAATAACGATTTTGATTTAAATGTAGCTATCAGTCCTTCTTCCTATGAGCACTATATTTTAAAGATCTGCTCTGAAGATAGTTTTGTCTCTGATACCGAGCAAGATCTTTTTAAAGGTAAAAGATCATATCAATTAAGCAAGGACGAATTTGCTCTTACGATAAATCAAGAGCCAATACAAACCATAGCTTATATTCCTCATGACGATACTAAGTGTTTGAATATAGTTATCGATGGTCAGTATTTTGATCATTGCTTACTATATGTAGAATTTTCCTTAAAATTGGCATTTGCAGGTCAAGTAAGAACTCTACCTAATTTTGGTTTTGAATATGACAGCATTACTAAAGAAATGGAAGATATGATTGAGTATGTTCAATCCTACGCTTCAAAATACTTCTTTAGCCAAGAAATTGATGAGAATAAAACTAAAGTATTACATAAGCAGAAAACAGAGCATCTTGAATTTAACTCCCTGCTAAAAACTCTAGGTAAGATTGCGACTGTTTATGAACAGGAATTAGGCTTTTTCAAAACCAATGCATACTTTAAACTAAAACAAGAAGGCATCGTTGATAACTTCTATAGAATAAAGTCTTTTAGTCCTGAAACGCTACACTACATAGCAAATCATCCAGATGAGTTAACTCCTTTTGATGATGAGACAGGCATTAAGTTTAGAGGCAGAAATTACATTCCTAAGCATACTTTAATGATTACCAATGTAAGAGATCTGTCTATCTATGAAAACAGAGCGTTAGTAAGCTTTTTACATAAGATCATCAATGATATCAAAGCTATTAGCCTTGCAATTCAAGCAAATTACCACAATTACTCTAATCAATTTGCTTCCTACATTAAATCCTATGAAGGAATACTTAATTTCAATGCGATAACTGATGAGGAAAAGAAAAAGCTCAGTGATTTGCGTACACGCCTTGTAAGGCTATACTCTCAATACCGCACCTTGCTTCCAGTAGAAGAAATTGGAGTTAAAAAGCTCCCAAGACCAACCCCTGTGTTCTTGTCAGTACCTGCTTACAGACTAATCTACACTCAAATGAAACAGTGGTACTCACTAGATATCACAACTATTGAAAGCAATGACTTTATTATCAATGCAATTTATAAGAGTAGATTGTACGAATACTATTGCTTACTAAAGATAGTCAAAGCCTTCGAAAGTAATGGTTTTACTTTTACTGGTAACCAAAAGAGTGAGGATGACTATACTAGTTTATATAGTACCTTTGAACCTGAGTTTAACGAGATCTTTAATCTAGACTCAGAATCCTATGCTGCTAAAGTAATCTATCAACCAGTTATATACTCCCAAAGAGAAGGAAACACAGGACTATACAGAAGCACCTCTTTGATAGTAAACAATATTACTTCTCCTATATGGGGAAGCGAGAGCTATGAGCATTTTTACACACCAGATTTTGCAATTGTAGTAACCAACAAACAAACGCAAATTAAATCTGTATTACTTATAGATGCAAAGCATAAAGATCTTGAGTCGGTTAAGCTTCAAGATATTATTCCTTGTACTGTAAAGTATCAATTGTCAGTAAAGCCTATTAAAGAAACCACTAAATATATAGGACTTGAAATCTTATGCGGAAAAGGTAAACAAGCTGATACTTTCTCTCCTTTTGACAATATCCATAATCCAAGAAGTGAAGAGGTAATCGAGAACTCTTTTGTGAAGGTATTAACCTTGAATGAGAATTCACAGAATTGTAACTATCAATTACAAGAGGAATTGTTTAAGTAGGGGACTTATAGACAAGAGACAAGAGTTAGAGGGCTGATTTCCTCAACTTCGGATGCAAAAAAGCCAGGCAATGCCTGGCTTTTTTTAAGCGTTAGTGCTTGATATTATTCAATGATAGTACCAACAACACCAGCACCTACGGTACGACCACCTTCACGAATAGCGAAGCGCTCGCCTTCTGCCATTGCTACTGGGTGGATTAAGGTTACTGTCATGTC
>CACZXZ010000021.1 GCA_902785325.1 uncultured Succinivibrio sp.
AGAACAAAACCAGCGTTAGAGCAGCGTTTTTAGTAACCACTTGATATTTATAACTAATTGTCTTATAAATCAATTAGTTATAAGATCGGTGGTATGATTTAATTTGATATTTTGTATCAAGTAAAAGAATTTACTTAAACTCTTTGCTACTATTAAGTAAAAGAAAAAGGAGTTTTCCATGACAGATAAAGTATTACACATCAATGATGATCAATTTGAGCATGAAGTAATTGGTTCAGATAGACCTGTATTTGTAGACTTTTGGGCACCTTGGTGCGGACCTTGCCGTATGGTAGGTCCTTTTATCGATGAATTAGCAGAAGAAATGCCTAATGTTAAATTCGTAAAGATTGATATCGATAAAAATACTGAAGTTGCAGCAAAGCTTGGTGTTATGTCTATTCCTAACATGATTGTGTTTAAGGATGGCAACATCGTTAATCGTCAAATTGGCGGTCTTCCAAAGAACGAGCTTAAGGCTTTTATTGAAAACTGTCTCTAACATATCTCAAAGGACAGCAGAGGCTGTCCTTTCTCTTCTTTTTTAAGTTCCTATTCTCCTTTTAAGTACTTTTCTGAACATTCTTGTAATAGAGTTGCACTCACAAGCCTTTGCGCTTATCATTAAGCAATACTTTTAATTTAGGCAAACAATAATGGCTACAAATATTTTGTTACTATGCGGTGGTGACGGATCAGAGCATAAGATCTCCTTACTATCAGCACAATTTATCGAAGAACAATTAAAACTAACTACAGATTTCAAAGTTGTTAAAGCTGAGATCCACAATCATCAGTTTTTAGTTGATGGAAAAACTCCTGGCTACTTTGAAGGTCAAAACTTTATATATGATGGTACTACCTTTAAAGTTGACTGTGTGGTTCCTTGTATTCACGGCATTCCAGGTGAAACTGGTGATATTCAATCTTTCTTAGAGATCCACAATATTCCATACATTGGTTGTAAGAGTGAAGCAAGCAGAAACTGCTTTAATAAAATTACTACCAAGTTATATCTTGATGCGCTAGGTATTCCTAATACTCCTTATGCCATCATTCCACTACAAAATGAGCAATACAAAAAAGTTGCTTTAGATTTCTTTGATAAGTATCAGGATATTTACGTTAAAGCTGCAAGCCAAGGCTCATCAGTTGGTTGCTACCACGTTACAAAACGCGATGATGTTTGGGATAGCATCGTAGAAGCATTTACTTTCAGTAGTGAAGTTATCATTGAGAAAAATGTAATTCACCGTGAATTAGAAGTTGCCTCCTATGAAATCAATGGTCAATTAAAGCTATCAAAACCAGGTGAAATTATTATTCCTGACAACTTGTTCTACACTTTTGATGAAAAGTATTCAAAAGATTCTGGCACTGTAACTACTGTTACTCCAGAGAACTTATCTGATGAAGAAATTGCAACAATTCAAGAATATGCCCGTCGTGCTTTCGTAGGTCTAAAGTTACGTCATTTATCAAGAATCGACTTCTTCTTATCAAAAGAAGACGGTATCTTAATTAACGAAATCAATACTTTCCCTGGCGCAACACCTATTTCAATGTTTCCAAAGATGTTAACTCACAATGGAGACAATATGGATGAGTTCTTAAAAAATTGCGTGCTAGATGCGATTAATAATAAGTAAGAGAAGATTTTGATTTGGATAAGGCAATCAAGAAATTGATTGCCTTATTTGTTTTAAGAATTAGCTGCGCTTCATAGCTACAAAGAATTCGTCATTGGTCTTAGTCATAGTTAACTTATCAATTAAGAATTCCATAGCTTCGATTTCGCCCATAGGATGTAAGAACTTACGTAAGATCCACATCTTCTGAAGCTCATCAGGAGTAGTAATAAGCTCTTCACGGCGAGTACCTGAACGAGTAACATCAATAGCAGGATATACTCTCTTCTCAGCAATCTTACGAGATAGATGTAATTCCATGTTACCAGTACCTTTGAACTCTTCGTAAATAACTTCGTCCATCTTTGAACCAGTATCAATTAACGCTGTTGCGATAATAGTTAAAGAGCCACCTTCTTCTACATTACGAGCAGCACCAAATAATCTCTTTGGTTTTTGTAGAGAGTTAGCATCCACACCACCAGTTAATACTTTACCTGAGGATGGAGCTACAGTGTTGTAGGCACGAGCAAGTCTTGTAATAGAATCCATTAGAATTACTACATCGCGCTTGTGCTCAACTAAGCGTTTTGCCTTTTCAATAACCATTTCAGCAACTTGAACGTGACGAGCTGCTGGCTCATCGAAGGTTGAAGCTACAACTTCGCCTTTTACGTTACGTTGCATTTCAGTAACTTCTTCAGGACGCTCATCAATCAATAGAATGATTAGAGTACACTCAGGATATTTTGCTGAGATTGAGTGAGCTACGTTTTGTAGCAACATGGTTTTACCAGCTTTAGGAGGAGCTACGATTAAACCACGCTGACCTTTACCGATAGGAGCTACAAGATCAATAACTCTAGCGGTTAAGTCTTCTTTTGAGCCGTTGCCCATCTCTAGTTGTAATCTTTCCTGAGGGAATAAAGGAGTTAAGTTTTCGAATAGGATTTTGTGGCGAGAATTTTCAGGATCATCATTGTTAACTGAATCTACTTTCAAAAGTGCGAAGTATCTTTCGCCCTCTTTTGGTGGTCTAATTTTTCCTGAAATTGAATCACCAGTTCTTAAATTAAATCTTCTAACCTGACTTGGTGAAACGTAGATGTCGTCTGGACCTGCTAGATAAGAGCTGTCTGCACTTCTTAAGAAACCAAAACCATCAGGTAAGATTTCGATAACACCTTCACCATAAATGTCTTCACCGTTCTTAGAGCAGTACTTTAATAGTTGGAAGATGATTTCTTTTTTACTTAAACGAGCAATGTTTTCAATACCATTTTGCTCGCACATTTGAACAAGTTGAGATACCGGAGTATTTTTAAGTTCGGTTAAATTCATAGAATTAAATAGAAATTTGAAAGTCCAAAACCAAAATCGTTTTGACTTATAAATGTATAAATAAAGGAAAAACGTTAGATTAAAATAAAGTGTTCAGTCAGATGAGACTGTGACTATATATTAACACATTCTAATGCTATTAAAAGCGTTTTTAGTGTTTCTTAGATGATTTTTTTCTCCTAGAAAGTCCAATAACTAGTTTAAATTAAAAGTTCTTAAAACTTTTAATTTATAACTCTCCACACTTACTTTATAAAAATATAAGTGAGTGCGGAGTTAAAACTTTAACTATAAAATGCTAAAGCATTTGAAATTTCATATGGCTTTGTTTCATTTTCACTTAAAGTACGCACTACTTCACGTAAAAATGGACTAGCACCTGCAGGATTAGTCTTACCAAATAAGCTTCTTTGACGAGCATAGCTTATATAAAGCTTAGTTTTAGCTCTAGTTACACCTACATAAGCAAGACGTCTTTCCTCATTCATGTATTTATCGCTTGTAAGAGCGCGCTTAGATGGCAGAATATCTTGCTCAAAGCCTACTAAGAATACATATTTAAACTCTAGACCTTTTGAAGAGTGAACGGTCATCATATTTACAGCGTCGGCTGTATTCTCATCAGAACCGTCTTCTTTAAGCTCAGCTGTAGATGCTAATGTAATATTAGATAGATAAGTTAATAGCGGATCTTGATTATCGTCTAATAAGGAATCTTCATTTAAGGTTCTGTTCTCATAAGAGATTACAAAGTCTTTTACGTTAGATACTAATGCACCTAAGTTAGATACTCTTGAGTTTTCAGCATCAACCTTACCTTCTTTAGCATCCTTTTCTTGATAGAAAGTATATAGACCTGTAACGTTTAACATCAAATCAACGAACTCATTTAAAGGAAGCTCTGTTCTTTTAGCTTTTAAGCTTTCAACTATCTCTAAAAAGGGTTGTACTTTTTTATACAAGCTAACTAATTCTTTTTGATTGCCACCTTCAGCCACATAGGTTTTTAGTAAAGTAATAGCTTTTAACACAGAGCAATTACGCTCTTGGCAAATTGCACGTAAGTTCTCAACTACTTTAGGACCAATCTTTCTAGCTGGTACATTGATAACTCTTAAAGCAGCAGTATCGTCATCTTCGTTTACTAAAACACGAAGGTAAGAGAGCGCATCTAAAATCTCAGCACGCTCAAAGAACTTCTGACCGCCAAACATAACATAAGGAATATGGAAACGAGTCAATTTCTGTTCAAAGCCTAAAGATAGGTAGTTGTTACGATACAGAATTGCCATATCACGATATTTCTCGCCTTTATTATGAAGGCTTTCAATGCATCTTGAGACCGTGTCAGTTTCAAACAGATCACTTGGGCAATTGTAAATTGTAACTTTAGAGCCTTGACCGTTAGTACCTTTAAGTACCTTTTCCATCATACGATCATTGTTTTCTGAGATTAGGCAGTTAGCTACATCTAAGATATTTTGGCTAGAACGATAATTTAAAGCCAAGACTATCTTTTGCACATTATCAAAATCTTTAACAAACTTTTTCATGTTGGTGTAATCTGCACCACGCCAACCATAGATGGATTGATCGTCATCACCTACAACGGTCACATGACAAGTAGGACCTGCCATCAATCTTAAAAAGGTATATTGTAAAGCGTTAGTATCCTGAAACTCATCTACTAAAATTTCTTTAAAACGACTGTGTTGTAAATTACGGATAGCTTCGTTCTTTTCAAGTAACTCAACAGTTCTCAAGAGTAGCTCACTAAAATCTACTGAGTTTTCTTGAATGCAAACCTGCTCATAGGCCGCATAGATTTTACTGATCTCATCAAAATAGTTCTTCTCAAGTAGACGACCTCTATCAATATAATCCTGAGCGCGGTATCTATTCTCTTTTAGAGTACTAATTTTTGAAGCAATCTCTGAAGGCTTTAGCTCTTTAAAATTAGGGAGTAACTCCTTCATAATTCTCTTGATTAAAGAAGATTGGCTATCAGTATCTAAAATAGTAAAACCAGGTCTTAAACCTGCTTGTGGGGCATAAGATCTTAATAGTCTTAAGCAAACAGAGTGGAAAGTATTAGCCCATAGTTGTTTTTCTAAAAACTCACCTACTACAGCACCTATTCTTTGGCGCATTTCCCCTGCAGCTTTATTAGTAAAGGTAACTGCTAAAATATTTCTTGGTAGGATGTTGCAAACTTTGATAAGCCAAGAAATTCTAGATACTAATACTCTAGTCTTACCTGTTCCTGCACCTGCAATTACTAGCATATTCTGCAATGGTGCACTTACAGCCTGTTTTTGGCTGTCATTTAGATTTTCAAGAATAGCTTGCTCTGACTTTTCAGAACTTTGTGGAGCATCTAATTGGTATAAATCGTCTTGCATACTAACAACTAATCTAAAAGTAGTGGTTCTAATTCAAAAATATCATCAATTTGAATATCCGGTAAGGCTTGCAAATACCTTTCATCTGGGCAAATTCCGTTATAGCCTTTGTAATACCAAACCGTTTTAAAATGGGATAAAACAGCTCCATAAACATCGGTGTAAGGATCATCTCCTATATGGAGGATTTGATCTGCTCTTACATGCATTAAGGTAGCTGCTTTTTCAAAAATAGGTGAATTTGGTTTGCACAATATCCCCTCTAAATTAGGGCGCAAATCATACTCAAAGTACTCGGTTAGGTTTAGTTTATCTGTATTTAAATTACCATTAGATATTGAAATTAAGGGATATTTTTGGCGTAATTTTTCTAAAAGATTATATACGCTCTTGTCTACTTTTCCATCAGATCTTTTATCAATAAAGATATTTACAAGCTCTGTTGCTTCCTCAAAGCCACCTTTTAAAGGTAATTTTAAGAGCTCAAAGGCTTTAACCAAACTTACTATACGGGAATAAGTTACATCATTTTTAAGATTAGGTTTTTCAAAAATACAGCTTTGTTTTACTTTCTGCCAAAACTCTAAACTTTCATATTGCAATCCTAAGCCATACCTTTGACATAAATACTTAGCAAACCAGATTTCAGCTGCATCTATCACTGACTGACAATCATATAAGGTATTGTCTAAATCAAAAGATAAGACTTTGATGTTTTTTAAATCAACGCGCTTATAAAATTTCAATTTGGATCCTTTTTTGAAAGGGGATGTGCTTTATCATATACCTTTTTTAAATGCTCATAATTTAGATGAGTATATACTTGGGTGGCAGCTAAACTTGAGTGACCTAGCATTTCTTGGACAGCACGAATATCTGCTCCACCTTGCAACATTTCAGTTGCAAAAGAGTGTCTTAATTTATGCGGATTTAGATGAATGCCTAAGTCGATTTTATTGCAAAGTTTTTGTAAGTTTTGCTCAACCGCTCTAGTTGTCATTTTTCTACCAAACTTACTTACAAAGACGGCTTCATCCTTAGGATTAAAAGTATCTCTAACCTGCTTTAGATAGTAGTCTAATTTCTCTAAAGCAATGGTGCCTACAGGCACTACTCTTTGCTTATTGCCCTTACCTAATACCCTAACCTCTTTTAACTCAAAATTAAGATCACCAAGCTGTAAATTTACTAATTCTGAAACACGAAGACCTGAGGAGAAAAGCAATTCTGCAATAGTGTTATCTCGGTAATCTTGTGGGGTTTCACACTTAGCATCTAATAAAAATTCAATTTCAGATAAAGATAAGATGTTAGGTAAATGTCTTTTTACCTTAGGTGCTTGTACTTGCTTTATGGGATTATCTTTTAAGATCTGCTCTTTTATTAAAAATTTAACAAAAGAACTTAAGGCATATAAATCATGAGCAACCGTGTTGTTATTAAGCTTGTTTTGATTTGCATCAAAATTAAAAGCCTTATGGATTTTGCGAACTGCTGCAAAATCTAAATTTTGCCAGTCATAACTTTGATTAGGATCGCCAGTTAAGGTACTTACAGCCTTAAGTAAAACCCTTATGTAGGATTCAACGGTGTGCGAACTGTATCGTTTTTCATAACGCAAATAATCAATAAATTTAGTTACGTATAGATCCATTCGCACCACCTATCAAGTTAAATTAGGATGGTTCCTTCATATACTCTTTGAGCAGGACCTGACATGAAAACAGGACTTTTACCACCTTCCCAGGAGATAGACAATTTACCACCTGGTAAATAAACACTTACAGGAGATTCTACTTTTCCTTGAGCAATAGCTACTACAGCTGCAGCACAAGCACCTGTACCACAAGCTAAAGTTTCACCACAGCCACGCTCAAACACTCTTAATTTTAAAGTATGTTTATCTACAACTTGAGCAAAACCAACATTTACCTTTTCAGGAAAATTAGGATGACACTCAATAACAGGACCATACTTTTCCACAGGAGCGGTTGCTACATCGTCAAAGAAGAATACTGCATGTGGATTTCCCATAGAAACAGCGCCATGCTCAAGTACTACCCCATCATCTAAGGTAATTTTATAACTTAAAGCTTGATGTTCTGCTTTAAATGGTAATTTTGCAGGAGTAAAGTCTGGTGCTCCCATATTCACAGTTACAGTATCATCGTCATTTAAAGTTAAATGCAACACTCCTGATACTGTACTTACATCAATTTCACGCTTATTAGTTAGATTATGATCTACTACAAATCTAACAAAACAACGAGCACCATTACCACACATTTGCACTTCAGAGCCATCTGCATTAAATATTCTGTAGTGGAAATCTACCTCAGGATCAAATGGTGGCTCAACTAGTAACAGTTGATCAAAACCAATACCAAAATGACGGTCTGCTAATTTCTTAATTAACTCTGGGGAGAAAAAGATCTTTTGAGTAACCCCGTCAACCACCATAAAGTCGTTGCCTAAACCATGCATTTTGGTAAATCTTAATAGCATAACTAACCTCTTAGTTTAGAATGCACTCATCTTTCCAAATGTCTTCAAAGCTTTGACGCTTTTTGATGACAGTGGCATTCTTACCGTCCACCATAACTTCACATGGTAAACGTCTTGTATTGTATGTAGATGACATTGAAGATCCATAGGCACCAGCACCACGTACTGCTAGGATATCGCCATTTTTTACCTTTAAGCTACGCTCTTTTCCTAAAAAGTCATCACTTTCACAAATTGGGCCTACGACATCGCATACTACTGGAGCTACATCTTTATGATCTACTGCATTTTCAATAGTCATATAAGCACCATATAAAGCTGGTCTAATCATATCGTTCATACCAGTATCGGTGATTACAAAGTGCTTATCACCATTGTTCTTTTGGTATAAAACTTTAGCTAATAACACACTTGAGTTTGCAATCATGGCACGGCCTGGTTCAATATACAATGCTACGTCATAACCACTTAATTTCTCAAGAATTGGTGCATAGTAATCTAATGGTTGTGGTGGAACTTCCTTATCGTAGGTAACACCTAAACCACCGCCCATATCAATATGATCAACTTTAATACCTAAAGCTAAAAGCTTTTGGTATAAATTTACGATTTTTTCAGAAGCTTCAATTATAGGAGCAGCATCTGTCATTTGAGAGCCAATATGGCAATCAATACCTGAAACCTTAAGACAAGGCTCTTTTGCTAAACGCTGATATAACTCTAGAGCAATTTCCTCTGATACACCAAACTTATTGTTTTTAAGACCAGTAGAAATATAAGGATGAGTTTTTGGATCAACACCTGGATTTACACGAAGTGCTACAGGAGCTACTACATTAAGTTTTTTAGCTACCTTGATGACAGCATCAATTTCTTCTTCAGATTCAATATTTAAACAATTGATGCCTACAGATAAAGCATATTCAATCTCAGCTTCAGTTTTACCTACACCTGAGAAAACCACTTTTTTAGGATCACCACCGGCTGCAATTACACGACGCAATTCACCTTCTGACACAATATCAAAGCCTGCGCCTAATTTAGCTAATAAGTTTAATACAGCTAAGTTTGAGCAAGATTTAACTGCAAAGCAAGTTAAATGTTTCTTTGAAGCTAATGCGTTTTCAAAGGCGTTTAAATGTCTTTCAATGGTAGCTTTTGAATAGACGTAAAGTGGGGTTCCAAATTCTTTAGCTAAATCGGTAACTTTTACATCTTCTGCGTACAATTGTGAATCTTTGAATTCAAAAAAATTCATGGTTTTCCTCAAAATCCGTGGTAATTATTTAGTTATAAACTGAGTTATCAACGTATATACGTTTGTTCTGTTGCTGACCATCATCTGATTTACTCTCATCGTCTTGTGAATTAGCTTTTTGATTTTGAGCATCATCAGCATCACTGCTAGAGCTAGAGGTTGATGTAGGGATGGTACTAACAGTTTGCTTTGCTGTTGGTTCCTCAATATACAATGGTCCTTTGATACCACAGGAAGTCAATAGCATAAGAGAAACGAAGGTAAGTGTTATTGCTAGAATTTTATTCAAAGCAAACTCCTTTTAGAACTTTGTTAAATTACGCAAATTTTACCATAATGCTAATCATTGCAAAAAGAACTTAGCAAAATCACCAATTAGTAGCAAAATTTAGATAGTAAAAGGTTTTACCGTTTGTTGATCGTCACTTAAGATGAAATACTGAGGCAAATTAAAATTCAATACTTGTAAGCTTGAGTTTTCTGATTCTTGTGTATAGTAGCGATTGATAGCATTCACAAGTTTAGAGCGTGAACCTTTAAATTTAGTGAAGGTTTTCACTTCATTACGCTCATTAACGATATAAATACTCCAAGAATCTTCGTCTTTCTTAAAGAAATATTGAATTACTCCAATAGAAGCGTGATCTCTAACTACTGCAGGTACTTGTAGAGCATATTCAGGGCGCATTCCAAACTTTGATAAAACCATAATTTCATCTTCATTTGCTCTAAACAGAGAATTTTTGTGGATGACTACTGTGCCATCGTCATCTACTTTAGCCTCATATGTGTTATGGCCTACAGCAAAAACATAATTACTCTCATACTCTGAATAGCACGAAACAATACCACGAATAGTTGCTTCTAAATCGTACTTAATTAAAACACGATGAGAATTAGAATAAGAACAAATTTTTAAAGTATTAAAGATAGCTTGAGGTTCTTTTGAATATTTCAAAATTTGTGGTTGCACAATCAAGGCTAAGATCTGCAATATTCCAACTTCTCCTTGAGGGTATGGAATGCAGTTAATTTCTCCCCAAGAATTCAAAGTCAAAAGCTCTAATGAGCCAATTAAACACATCTTTTGACGACCACAAGATAAAGAATCACCAATCTCTAGATCTGAAGGTGTGATCATAAAGTCGTTAGTAGCATCATCCTCGAAATTTACTACTAACATAGCTTTGACAATTTCACGTGGTTTTTGCAATTCTAATTGGCTTACTTTTAAATCGCCATTACCAAAAAATTGCTCAATATCACTAAGCAAATATTTGATTTTATCGCCATCTATAGATTGCAATCTGCTCTTTACTTGAATATGAGTTCTTTTTGTAAGTAAATGATTAAATGCAGTCCAAGCTACCGCTTCTGTGGCGTTCTTTGCAATGTACGAAGCTTTGGTAGATAAAATTTCCAAACTATCCATAGGTGCAGTGAACACATGCCAACCTTTTCTACAAACACTGCTAGAAGAAGCTTGGACAAATGAAAGCGTTGACTCTTCAAGACTAGAACTTAATTCACTATGAGTTACTAAGATTTTAGTTGGATACTCATCAATAGCAGCATAGATTTTTCTTGATAACACACCAGCGTCATCAGAGGTAATCGCATACTCAATGTTGTGTAACAAGGAGAATCGAATTAAAGCTTTATAACTTTCTAGTAAAGAACTTAAAATCTCATGACGTCTTTGCTTTACTGTAGCGTATTTCCAGCGACTTGCATTATCTAGAGAAGCAACAAACGATCTATACCAGCCCCAAACTTTACAGATACGGCGCAAAAATACTAAACGTTTTTGTAAGTAAAGATTACTACTGCTACGAGGGGTGGCTTGTTTTACTTTTAAGTAAAAGCAGATTTTAGCTAAATCAAGTCTTTTAGCATCTTTTATCTTGATTAAATACTGCTCTACTTTTTTTAACATTAAAAAGTAGGCATCTAAGCCTAAGGAATAATTTTTTCTATCGTAAATAGCCTGTTTTAACTCAATAGATAGAAGCTTAGTATTTGGATATTCTGAGGCATAAGCTTCCATTAAAAGAATTTTAAGCACAGCTTTTAAAGGATGATCAATACCTTTATAAACAAGCCATAAGCCAGAGCCAAAATATTCAACAGGAGAACTTTTAGCAACTGAGCCAAAATCAAACCATTCGTCTTTGTTTACGAAATCTTGTTGATAAAAGTCCTCTAAATACTTTTTATAATCGCTATATTCCTCTTCCTTAGAGATCATAAACCAAGCGATTCTGCGACCACATAGTCTTATGGCAGAACGATAAAATTCATCTAACAAGAATAAGCTTTGAGCAGATCCACAGTCTTCTGTATCCATAGCACCATGGTCTCCGCTTAAGAATCTGTCTTCAACGGTTACGAATAAATTGATTTCAGCACCGATATTTTTAGCAAAGGCAGAGATAAATTTACATTTATTAGCTAATAAATTGACCTGCTCTATAGGCACATCTTTACTTATACATACCCAAAGATCTAAGTCTGAACTTAAACTTTGCGCAATGGATGAAGTACTACCCATAGCGTACAAAGCATAGATAGAATATTTTCCACGTGAAGGAAGATTTGGATCAATTCCGTGCTTAATAAGATAATTTTTTTGTGAAAAATTAGGTTTAAAACCATCTATTCCATAAGGAACATCACTTGATACGTAACCTGGAATTTTAGGATTATTGTAATTTAGTAGAATAGGTACTAATTCAAGCATTTTCTTGCAGTCATTAGACATGATGCCATAAGCTCTTTTTAACCTCTCATTGTTAAGAGATTCAACTTTTGAAAATCGATTTTCAAATTGAGCTTTATCCATGACTTAAAACACTTTAATTACCTTTGAATTCTTACAGATTATAACACGCAACCATTGTTAACTTTTAAAGCAATTAAAATACCTAGAGCTAGGAGGTGTTTTTTTTGTAGTATTTACTGTTGAAGAATAAGTAAAAAAAGTGATCAGATACGAACTTATCAAAGCAAATTCTAGTGACAATACGGCACAATCACGTCTAACGTGTTATTATGGAAATAAATTTCTTTGATGAGAAGTAAGTATGACTGATAAAACAAATAGCTTAAAAGATAAAACCGCTAAATCAGCTCCTACTAAAGGGGAAGATTTAAAAGAAGAGGTGGTGACAAATCATACTGCTCCAAATGAGGAGCAACAGTTCCTCGATGACAAAGAAATACAACAGCAAAAAAAGTTAGAACAAGAGTATTTGATTGCTAATGAGCAGGCACAGAATCTGCGCAATCAAGATGCTTTTGCCCGCAATTTAGTTGAAAGTGAAAAAGCTTCACAATCAACCTTAAAAAACAAAGATCCTAATATGAGCGAAAAAATTCAAGATCATACTCAAGATATCAATGCTTTAAAAATTGATGCCCTAAAATCTAGAGTTAACTTTTTAACCTTCTCTCTTATCATTGTCATAGGTGCAGTGGCTTTAGGTGGTTATTATCTAGACACTCATAAAAATGACAAATTTGAGCAAATCCAAGCTATCGCCAACGATGTACAGGAGAATAAAGAGCTTGTAATCAACGCTCAAAGACATGTAGATAAAGTATTTGAGGAAGTAAAAGAAAAAGATTCTCGCATTGATACCCTTTTTGCATCTAATGCTGATCTTAAATCACAAAACAATTTACTTAAAAATTCAGCTGAAGAGCTTATTAAGAGGGTAGAAAACTCCTTAGATGAAGCAGCAAAAATCAACATTAGATTAAATAATTATGAAGCAAGAAATCCTAACGATTGGTTAATTGCACAAAGCTTCTTCTTAGTATCTAATGCCCAGAATATTCTCTCCTTTACTGACAACATTCATGCTGCAATTGTTAACTTAAACCAAGCTGATTTATTGTTAGTTAAAGTTGATGATCCAAAGATCACCTTAATTAGAGAAAAAATTATCGAAGATCTTTTAGCTCTAAAAAATGTACCTTACGTAGATGTTCGTGGTTCTAATTTTAAATTAGATAGTATCTACAACAATATTGATAACATGCCTTTAAATGAGTTCTTAGATGAAAAAGCACATGGGATGCTTTTCAAAAAACAAGAAAACAAAGACGGTAGTATTCAAAATTGGAGAGAGAATCTATGGAACTCTATAAAGACTTTCTCCTCCCGCTTCATTGAGGTTCGCAGAAGAAACGATACTGTAGTAAATGAGTTTTTATCACCAGCTCAAACTAATATTCTCTTAAAGAATTTAAAGACTGAATTACTACTAGCAAAAGTTGCTCTAAACAACAAAGATCAAGAAAGTTTCAATAATAACATTGCTCAAATTTCTACTCATATCAAAGCTTACTTTGATGTAAATAATGAGGTTTGCAAGAACAATCTTGAGGCTTTAGATGAGTTAGCTAACACAGTTATAACCGTTCAAAAACCAAATGAGCTTAAGAGTTTTACCGCCTTTAGTAAGTTAGCTACTGAGTATTTCCATCTGTATTCAGCACAGAAACAAGCTAAGTCAAAGAAGGATGGAACTCAAAATGATTAAGCTACTATTATTTGTATTTAGCATTTGTCTTGCCATCATTTTAGGACCATTGCTTGCAGACTCTCAAGGTTTTGTGCACATTGCTACAAACTCGACTATTATCGAGTTATCACTTACAACTGCTATCGTGCTATACGTATGTAGTGTCATTGTAATTACTTTAATTTGCTCTGTTAGCAAAAAAATAATTGCTATGCCTAAAGGCACTATCAATGCTTTTAAAATTCGCGCTAAAAAGAAGAAGCTTACTTTAGAAGATCAAGCTATCATCAACTTTGAGCAAGGCGAATATGAAGTAGCTTTAGGCTTATTAAAGCATACAAGCAACCTTAAAAACATGTCTGAGAGATCCTTGTTAATTGCAGCTCAATCTGCCTTTAACATCGGACTTTATGACTACACAAGACAAGCTTTAGATGAAGCTCAATCTAGAAGCAAACAAGCAAAACTTGCAGCTGATGTTATCCGCGCAAAGCTAAATTACAATATAGGTAACTCAAAAGTTGCTCTAGAATACTTAGATGGCACTAATGGCTCAATTAAAAACAAAAGTGTCTATAAGCTTTATCTAGATTGCTATTTAATGAACCACGACTATGAAAAAGTAGTTTCTATTTCAAAAGAATTACTAAAATTTGGTGTCGTAACCCCAGAGCAAAATCAAAAGTACTTCCTTTCATACGTAGAGAGCAAGTTACGTGAAGCAAAATCAGTTGACGACGTTGAGCTAGTATTTAAGAAGCTATCAAAGGCAGATAGAAAGCAAACTAAGATCTTAGGTGCCTTTATTTTTGAATTCCTAAAATTTGGTAATGTAAACCGCGCTCGCGAGCTTTCTTTAGATCTGTTAAAGGACAATTTAGATCCTGTCTTCTTAAATTCTATTGCCAACTGGGAAATTGCAATTCCAGATGTTCTTGTAGCATTAAAGAAATACGCTAATAAGAACATTATCACTACCCAAGTAAACTTACCTTTACTTAAGGCAATGGCAAACTTAGAGTACAAGTCAGGTCTACTTCAAGATGCTTTAGCCGACTACAAGCAAGCCTTATCTATTGAGATAGATCCTCAAGTATGTTTGAGAATAGGTGTGATTTTAACTACCTTACAGCAATACGCTGAGGCTACAGAATACTATTCAAAGGCTAATGCTTTGTACAATGATATTAAGGCGTTAAGCTTAAAGAATTGATAATAGAAAGCGTGCTTAAAGCACGCTTTTTTGTTAGTAAAGATTTGGCTTTGACTGAACTTTTAAGTTCTCTGTTATCTTTAATTTCTTATTTGCTCTTTCAAATAAGTTTTTAAGTTCAGTTTCATTTGTTATGCCACAACTTTTAAACAACAAGTAAGATCTGCCATCAAAATAAGTAACTAATCCAGCACATGGACCATTATCTACGTACTTAAAGGAAAATCCCCTTACATCTACAAGAGGCTTTAAGTCCCAACCTTGATAAGAATCCATTACATATTCAGCAAATTTCTTAGTTGTAGGAATATTAGCGATAGGATCAAGTAAAGTTAATTCAGCTCTAGCTGTGCCATCTTCGCTTTCATAACTTACAGATTTATCGGTTACAAATTCAGAATAGGAGCTATCATCAAGTGCATAAGCACTTAATGATAGACAGACTAATGAAGTTAAGAGAGCTTTTTTCATTACTTAACTAATTGCTGATAAGCAGTATTTGAGGTTACTTCCTCTACAGGATAACCAATTGCCTTAACAAAGTCGTTAACTTTATCTTCCTTACCAGTTACATCTAGACCACATAGTACAGAGCAGAACTCTAAGCCTGTAATTCTAAAGTGGAATAAAGTAATGTTGTAAGCATTGCCTAAAGTTTCTAGGAATTTAATTAAAGCATTTGCAGTTGCAGGGAACTCAAATAAGAATAATCTCTCATTTAGCTTAGTAGTTGGATGTCCACCTACCATGTAACGTAAATGATCTTTTGCTAAAGCATCATCGGTCAAATCAGTTACAAGATAGCCATTTTTCTTTAAGGACTTACAAATCTCATTAAGCTCTTTTCTGCCTTCAGTTAATTCAACTGAGGTAAAGATCCTTGCTCTATCGGTATTGTTGTATCTATAACTAAACTCAGTTACAACTCTGTCGCCAATAGACTTAGTAAAGTCTAAGAATGAACCACTCTTTTCAGGGATCTCAACTGATAAGATACCTTCTGCCATCTCACCTACATCGCAACGCTCAGCTACCATTCTTAAAGTATGGAACTTAACATTAGCACCAGACAAGATTGCAATGTGGTTACCTGACTTGATGTTGTTTTCTCTTACATATTTCTTTAAACCAGCAAGAGATAAAGCACCACTTGGCTCTGCAATAGCACGAGTATCATCAAAGATATCTTTCATAGCAGCGCAGATTTCATCGTTTGAGCAAGTTACGATATCGTCTAAGTATTTACTCAATACTCTGAAGGTTTCAGTACCAGCTTTGCTTACAGCTACACCATCAGCAAAGTGAGATACATAACCAATATCTACAGGTTTACCAGCCTTTAAAGCAGCTTTCATACAAGCACTGCCTTCAGACTCAACACCTACTACCTTGATATGAGGCAAAATAGATTTGATATATACAGCAATACCAGCAGCTAAGCCACCGCCACCGATTTGCACAAAGATAGTATCAATGCTATCGCATTGACCAATTAACTCGTGAGCAATAGTACCTTGACCTGCAATTACGTCTTGATCGTCATATGGAGGGATCATGGTTAATCCCTTCTTCTTTGACAATTGCTGAGCATAATCATAAGACTCGTTAAAGCTATCACCATATAGTACTACCTCAGCGCCATAATTTCTTACAGCGTCAATCTTAAGATCTGGAGTAGTAGTTGGCATTACGATTACAGCTTTAATACCAAGTTTCTTAGCAGATAATGCTACACCTTGAGCATGGTTACCTGCTGATGCTGTTACAATACCAGCCTTTAACTGATTCTCATCTAAATTCTTAATCTTGTGGTAAGCGCCACGTAACTTAAATGAGTGGATCTTTTGATAATCTTCTCTTTTTAATAGGACGTTTACACCTAGTCTTGATGATAAATTCTCTAATTTTTGTAAAGGTGTCACCTTAACTAAATCATAGATTCTAGCTAAAAGGATCTTCTTTAGATAACCTTGAGAATCTAAAAGTTTTTCTGCCATTTTATAGTCCTTCTAACTTGCTACGATCTCTTACGCCACCCTTGTCAGCACTTGAAGCTAATTTACCAAAGGCTTTTAGAGCAAAGGAAACTTCTCTATCACGGTTTACAGGCTGCCATGCATCCTTACCCTTTGCTTCCATAGCTTTACGTCTTTGAGCTAACTCTTCATCGCTCACAGCCATTTCGATAGTTCTGTTTGGAATATCAATCTTAATGATATCGTTCTCTTGTAATAGACCAATATTACCGCCGTTAGCAGCTTCTGGTGATACGTGACCAATAGATAGACCTGATGAACCACCTGAGAAACGACCGTCAGTTACAAGAGCACACTCTTTACCTAAACCTACAGACTTAATATAAGAGGTTGGGTATAACATCTCTTGCATACCAGGACCACCACGTGGACCTTCGTAACGAATGATTACAACGTCACCGGCTTTAACCTTGCCACCTAAAATACCTTCAACACCAGCTTCCTGGCTTTCAAAGATACGAGCAGGACCTACGAATTTTAGGATTGAGGAATCAACACCAGCGGTCTTAACAATACAGCCGTTGATTGCTAGATTACCGTACAATACAGCTAAACCACCATCTGTTGAGTAAGCATGATCTAAATCATGGATACAACCATTTACTCTATCGGTATCTAATTTATCTGTAGTGTTAGATTGTGAGAAAGCTTTGATGTTGTACTTACCACCTGCACAAGCGCTATAGAAACGCTTGATATCAGGATCTTGAGTCTTTTCTAAATCGTACTTATCAATTTGCTCACCAATAGTCATTCCAAGCACAGTCTTTGATTGCTCGTGAATTAGACCTTTCTTCTTTAGTTGAGCCATGATGTTCATAATGCCACCAGCATTATGAAGATCTTCCATATGCCACTGATGGGTTGATGGAGACATCTTACAAATATGAGGTACGTGTCTTGATAATCTATCGATATCAGACATTGTAAAATCAACGCCAGCTTCTTGAGCTACAGCTAATAAGTGCAATACTGTGTTAGTAGAACCCCCCATTGCAATATCTAATGACATTGCATTTTCAAAGGTGTCTTTAGTTGCAATTGAACGAGGTAATACTGACTTATCACCGTTTTCGTAATAAGCTTTTGCCATTTCTACAATGCGGTGAGCAGCTTTTACGAACAATTCTTTTCTAAAGGCGTGAGTTGCAACTAATGAACCGTTACCAG
The DNA here is from genome assembly GCA_902785325.1 of uncultured Succinivibrio sp. Taxonomy (GTDB): domain Bacteria; phylum Pseudomonadota; class Gammaproteobacteria; order Enterobacterales; family Succinivibrionaceae; genus Succinivibrio. The sequence goes on from CACZXZ010000021.1 coordinate 18,083, forward strand.
GTAGTGATAAACCTAAAGCTTCAGTTAAACTGTTCATTGAGTTTGCAGTAAACATACCAGAGCAAGAACCACAAGTTGGGCAAGCAGCTGACTCAACAGCTCTTACTTCCTCGTCTGTTACATTTGGCTCTGCAGAAACAATCATGGCATCAATTAAGTCTACCTTGTGATCACAGCCTTGTAGGCGACCTGCTTCCATAGGACCGCCAGAAACAAAGATTACAGGAATGTTCAAGCGCATTGCAGCCATTAACATACCTGGAGTTACTTTATCGCAGTTAGAAATACATACTAAAGCATCAGCCTTGTGTGCATTTACCATGTACTCTACTGAGTCTGCAATGATATCGCGGCTAGGTAAGGAATAAAGCATACCTGTGTGGCCCATAGCAATACCATCGTCTACTGCAATAGTATTAAATTCTTTAGCAATACCACCTGCTTTTTCAATTTCTTGTACAACTAATTGACCTATTTCGTGTAAGTGTACATGTCCTGGTACAAACTGAGTAAAGGAGTTTGCAACTGCAATAATTGGCTTACCAAAATCGCTATCTTTTACACCAGTGGCTTTCCATAGTGCACGAGCACCAGCCATGATCTTTCCTTCATAGGTAACTTTTGAACGATAGTTATTTGACATTTGTACTTTCCTGTTATTTGAAAAAAGCAAAGGTAGTTAGATTTTTTTTGCTCTGTTGGTAATTTTTTTATGTAAGAAAATACCCACCTTGGGTGGGTATTTATTAGAGATTAACTATTATTTAACTGGAGTTAACCAACCATACTTATCTTCAACTTCGCCACGAACGATTGCGAAGAAAGCTTGTTGTAACTTCTCAGTTACAGGGCCTCTGTAACCACAGCCAACATCGATACCATCAACAGATGCGATAGGTGTGATTTCAGCAGCTGTACCTGTGAAGAACATTTCGTCAGCTAAGTAAACCATCTCACGTGGGATTGGTTGTTGACGAACTTCGTAGCCAAGATCACGAGCAACCTTTGTTACTGCATCACGGGTAATACCTGGTAATAGACCTGATGTATTAGGTGAAGTATATAGAACACCATCTTTTACAAAGAATACGTTCTCACCTGAACCTTCTGAAATATAACCATTTACATCAAGAGCAATTGCTTCAGTGTAACCATTGTTAGTGCACTCATTAGCAATCAAGATTGATGATAGGTAGTTACCAGCTGCCTTTGCTTCAGTTGGGATAGTATCAGGTGCTAAACGTCTCCATGATGAAACGCAAACCTTAATACCTTTCTTTAAGCCTTCCTCACCTAAGTAAGCACCCCAAGGTAGAGCGCATACCATAGCATCAGCATTTACACCCTTTTGGAACTTAACACCAAGACCTACTTCACCCATGAAAATCAATGGACGGATGTAACCAAACTCTAGATCGTTTTCATAGATAACTCTCTTACAAGCATCCATGATTTCTTCTTTAGTCTGAGCTACAGGGAAACGATAAATCTTTGCTGAGTTAAATAAACGGTCGATGTGCTCTTGTAAACGGAAAATTTGTGGACCTTTCTTAGTTGCATAAGCACGGATACCCTCAAACACAGCTGAACCATAGTGTAAAGCGTGAGCTGTTACGTGAACCTTTGCATCTGCCCATGGAACCATCTTACCGTTGAACCAAATGTACTTGGTAGTGTCTGACTTCATTTTGAATATCCTCTTTTGGTAATAAAGCCTTTAAATAATGTTTATAAATACCATTATAGGCTTAATTACACAGTTATAAAAAAAATTAAAACTCTTAACTAAGTGATATTGATTATATATCAAAAAACGGAACACAGTAATAAATATATTCTAATTTTTGCAAAAATATCACTTTATGGCATTTTCTTGGTACAATACACCATCATTCTTGTACTAAATAAGGACGAAAATACAGATGTTATCTTTTTTACCAAGTCCAATACTACTAATTATTAACAGTTTGCTAATTGCTATTAACGTTATTGTCATAGCTACACCTATGATGATTTTAGGTATTATAAAGTTCTTACTACCATTCCATTTTGTTACTTGGATTGTAGAAAAGACTAACTACTACCTATACAAAAATTGGGTCTTCAATAATCGTTGCATTATTGCTCTTACAAATAAGATCCACTGGCATATTACAGGCGATAGCATACCTACTACTAAAAAGTCCTGCATCGTAATTTGCAACCACATCAGCTGGCTAGATATTCTATTTATTGGTTGTGTATATAAAGGTAATATCCCAACCACTAAGTTCTTTATGAAGCACTCCCTTATCTATATTCCTTTTGCAGGTCTTGCTTGCTACGCTTTAGGTATGCCTTTTTTGCGCAGATATCCAAAAGATAAGCTTTTAAAGAATCCAAAATTGAGAAATAAAGATATTCAAACCACAAAGGCTGCTTGCAAGAGATTAGTACAATTTCCTGCAACTTTAATTAACTTTGTGGAAGGCTCAAGATATACACAACAAAAAGCAAAGCTATCAAAGTCTCCATATAGCAATCTTTTACCACCAAAAGCTGCATCTTTAGGAGTTGCTTTAAGTGAAATTGGTAATGAGGTTGAGTATATCTTTAATACTACATTCTATTATCCAGACAGCAAAGGAAAGCCATTTATTGACATGATGTTTGGCAGAATTAAAGACGTATATGCCAATATTGAAATTTTATCTAAAGATCAAATGCCAAAAGGTAATTATCTAGAAGATAAACAATTTAAGCATGACTTTACTATGTACATTAGAGATCTATGGGAGCAAAAAGATCATCTATTAGATAAGTTACATGAAGATTACAAGAATAAGAATTAGGTAAAGATTGAGGGGTAAAGGAGAGCAACAGCTCTCCTTTTTTATTTGATATGCTATTTTAAAGTTAGTAAGTAATTTACTACTTGCTCGTATTCTGCTTCGTTTTCAATATTGTCGGTGATTACTAAGTACTTACCATTAACTACAATTTCAGGTACTGCCTCGATTTTGTACTCATCCATGTAACGGTCGTACTCAGCAACTTTTGCTTGAGTAACGAAGGAAGAATAATCCTGCTCATAAGCTTCTGTAGGGATGCCTAAGCTATTGAATACATCTACAAAAAACTCATGATCTGATACTTTCTCATTTAAAACATGAATTCTCTTAAATAGCTCTGCTTTTACTTCGTTAGCTATTCCCTTGTTTAAACCTACAGCATAGGCCTTTTGGGTTTCAACACCAATATCTCCACCTATGATACCTACAGGGTTTAAAACATATTTAGCTTTACCTTCAAGACTTTTTGCTAACTTCTCAAAAGCTTCATCCATAGAAAAACAATGAGTACAGAAAAAGGAGAAAAACTCTCTTACTTCAGGCTCTACAGTTTTATTTTGAGAAACTATTTTATAATCTTTACCTTCAACGTAGTCTTTACTCATTGCACTAGTAGAACATAAAACAGCAACTGAGACTAAAGCTACTTTAATAAAAGTCTTTAACATGATTAAATTTTCCTTATCGTAATTCCAAGCAAGAAACTTTGTTTCTTAATTCTACTGGATCCCTTTTGATCTTTTTTACCCCTAACCCTAGCAAGTTAAAGGTTAACTTAACTAATAAATTACTTTTAGCTATCAATCTTGACCAAATATATAAAAACTTTACTTGGTTTCTTGAAATTTTTACCTTTTGCAAACCGCATATATCAACAGTTTTGATGCGCTTTAAGGTAGCAGTTGCCATTAAGACATTTAATAAGCAGAAAATTCTGATGCCAGTATTCTTTCGAGGAACACTAGTGATAAAATTTATCGCATCTTGAAGATGACCTTGGCAAATTTCTATATATTCAAGTGATGTTTTGGCATCGTTTTTTTCAATCGGTAAGAAACTGGCGTTTCTTAAACTATCTTCGTACCTATCTTTTAAGATATTTGTAAGTTGCAAGCCTTCACCAAAACTTACAGATAAGTTCAAAAGCTTTTGCTTATCAATAGTTTTATCCTGTTCATAGAACAGCAATGCTAAGATTTCGCCAACTACTCCTGCCACATAATAGCAATAACTATCAACATCATCTAAATTCTTAATCTCACAGCCCTGTAGAGATTTAGCCATACCAAAACTTAGGATGCAGACTCCATTAGCTAAGATTTGTTTAATTCTCTTTGGAAAATTTCTTGTTCTTGAAATTACACCTAACATATCCTGCATCAGTTCAAATTCGCATGGTTTTGCTGATGTTTCAACTAATTCTATAGCGGTTTTATGCAAAGAAAGTAATTGCATGTCATCTGAAAACTCATTTTTACAAAAGGTTGCAAAACTATTAAGCCAAGCAATCTTTTGTTTAACTAAAGCTTTAGGATCATCTTCAATAGTATCTGCAATACGACATAACAAATATGCATTTGAAATGTAATCAATAAGTTCTGTGGGTAATAGGGGTATAGTTAAGGCAAAGGTCCTAGAAACTTTTGCTAAATGCTCTTGTTGCCTATCAAACTGGATTTGTGTCAGTTGCATAATAAAAAACTATTCTCTTGTTTTAGTGTAGTAGAATTATACACTGATATTGATTAAATTCTGTTTATCGAGATAAATATGACTCAAAACAATGTAAATAGAACACATCCACCAATTGGTAATTTGCTATTAAGAACTTTGGCAATGCCTGCTGATACAAATCCAGCCGGTGACATCTTTGGTGGTTGGATCATGTCTCAAATGGATATTTCAGGTGCGATTTTAGCAAGAGAAATTGCCAACGGTCGCGTGGTTACGGCAGCTGTAGATGGAATGTCCTTTTTAAAACCTGTAAGTGTAGGTGATGTAGTTTGTTGCTACGGAAGTTGTACTAAGATTGGTCATACTTCTATGACGGTTCACCTTGAAATTTGGGTTAAAAAGTTAATTGAAAGCCAAACAAATGAGCATGCTGAAAGACATCTAGTTACTGAAGCTAACTATGTTTATGTAGCAGTAGATGCTAATGGAAAACCAAGACCATTACCTACAACTGCAAAAGCAGTTGCAGAATTTGGAATTGACGCTGCCTGTGTTGGCTTGAACACAGACGGCTCAATTAAACACGAGTAGAAACTAAACTAAAGTTTCCTTAGTTAGTTTTTTCATTAGCTCAAACTCTAAATCTAGGTAATAAGAGAAATTCTTTTTAATTAGATCAACGTTGTTTACTCTGCAAGAGTGAATGTAGCCAATTAAAAAGATTTCTAAATGCTCAACTGCAGCTTCTATTACTAAATTTTTAGGAAGCTGACCTTTATTTACAGCATTTTTAATGATTTGAGTCTGATTACTTACATGACGTTTGCGCTGAGCGTATATTTTTTCCCTTAGCTCATCATTTCCAGAGCCACCATTCATGATGGTCAATAGCATGGTCATGAATGTGGAATTAAAGAATTCTATAGCGTCTTCTTGAACTAAAACTAATAAAAAGTCTTTAAGTTTTCCTAATGGATCTGCTTCAGCTGGTGACATTGCCTCATTAACAATGTCGTTTGAGAAAAGATCAGTATTTAGCTTTTCTAATAAGCCTAATAACAAATCTTCTTTACTAGAAAAGTGCCAGTATATGGCACCACGTGTAACACCAGCGTATTTAGCTACATCGGATAAACTAGTTCTTTCATAACCACGTCTTGAAAATAGTCTTTTTGCACTATTTAAAATATTTTGCTTGGTTACTAAAGAATCTTCATAAGTACGTTTTGGCATTATAATCTCCTAAACATACATACGGTTTGTATGTTGAGAAATCAGTATACCTACATTTTTGCTTTTTTTAAACAAAAATATTGTTAAAGTGCTTTTATATAATCGACATACAGCTTTTTGTAATTTGTTTAATACTTATTATTTTATTCGTTGGTAAAATCTTTTTTTCTATATAAAAGCTAACAAACCTATCGTATAATTGAGCTAGTTCACGCCAAATTGTACCTAGATGTTGTTTGGCCGATAGGTATAACAAAATTAGCGGTAAAACGCCGCATTTTAGGTAACTGAATTTAGTTAATAATCCTTGCATCTGATAATGAAGGAAAATCACAATGTTGTTTGATGTAAAAAAATATTTGCTACCTAGTGCTGTATTAGCAGCTCTAACTCTTGTAGGTTGTGGTGATCAACCTCAACAGCAAGGTGGTGCATTACCAGTTGACGTTTATGTAGTTACTACAGAAAACGTTCCTGTTATCTCTCACTTAACTGGTAGAGCAAATCCTACCCGTAAAGCAGAGGTAAGACCTCAGGTTACAGGTATTCTTCAAAAGAGACTATTTGAGGAAGGCTCTGTAGTTCAACAAGGTCAACAGCTTTATCAAATTGATCCTTCAGTATATGAAGCAAATGTAAAAAGTGCTGAAGCTAATTTAGCTAGTGCTAAAGCAACTTTACACTCAACCCAATTAAGAGCTGAAAGATACCGTCATCTTTTAGATCAAAAAGCTGTAAGTAAGCAAGACTATGATGATGCACAAGCAGCTTACCTAAATGCTAAAGCATCTGTTCAAGCAGCTGAAGCAAATCTTAAAAAAGCTAATATCGACTTAGGCTATACTAAAGTTTACGCACCTATTACTGGTACAATTAACCGCTCAACAGTTACTGAAGGTGCTTTAGTATCAGCAGGTCAAGCTAATGCTTTAACAACCATTCAACAACTTGATCCTATCTACGTTGATCTTGGTCAAACCGCAGAAGAACACATTGCTTTAAGAAAGAGTTTAACTGAAGGTAAACTTCTAAATGAAGGCAAAGCAAAAGTAGACATCTATTTCTCAGATGGTTCTGCTTACGATAAACAAGGTGAAATCGAGTTTACTGAAGTTTCAGTAGATGAAAGCACTGGCATGGTTAACTTACGTGCAATCGTTCCAAACCCTGACAATATCATTCTTCCAGGTATCTTCCTACGTGGCGATATCAATCAAGGTTCTATTCCAAATGCACCTGTAGTTATTGCAAACGGTGCACAAAGAGAACCTAATGGTCTAACCTATGCTTATGTAGTAAATGACAAAGGCTTAGTTGAAAGACGCGATATCAAATTAAGCATTGAATACGGTAATTTATACGTAGTAAGCAGTGGTCTAAAGGTTGGCGATAAAGTAATTGTAAGCAACATTCAAAAGATTAGACCAGGTATGCCTGTAACACCAATTTTGCCAAAAGATAACGCTCAGGCTGCAAAGTAAAAAAGAGGGTATAAACTAAATGGCTCGTTTCTTTATCGACCGCCCAATTTTTGCGTGGGTTATAGCAATCTGTATTATGTTGGCAGGTTTGTTCTCTGTGAACACCTTGCCAGTATCGCAATATCCTACTATTGCGCCACCTTCTGTTTCTATTTCATCAAGTTATCCTGGTGCTGATGCTCAAACAGTTGAACGTTCTGTAACACAGATTATTGAGCAAAACATGACTGGTCTTGATGGCTACATGTACATGAGCTCATCCTCAGATTCATTTGGTAATTCAAAGATTGTTATTACCTTTGAACCAGGAACTAATGCTGATATTGCGCAGGTTCAAGTACAGAACAAGATGCAGCAGACTCAGTCACAGTTACCAACTACTGTGCAACAAAACGGTGTGGACGTATCAAAATCTACTGATGCGTTCTTGTTAGTTGCTTCCCTAGTTGCAACTGATGATAAGCATGATTCTACCGATATTACCGATTACCTTGAAGCTAACTTAAAAGAGCCTCTAGCTCGTGTAAGTGGTGTAGGTTCTCTAGAAGTATTCGGTGCTAAATACGCTATGCGTGTTTGGTTAGATCCTAAAAAGCTAAGTAACTATGCACTATCAGCAGGTGAAATTCTAAGTGCTATCACCTCTCAAAATGCTCAGGTAACTTACGGTTCTTTAGGTGGTACTCCTGCAGTTAAAGGTCAGATGTACGCTTACACCATCACTGGTCAAAAGAGACTTGAAACAGTCGCAGAGTTTGAAAACATCTTATTAAAAGTAAATCCTGATGGAACAAAAGTTCACTTAAAGGATGTTGCTGATATTGAGTTAGGTGCTCAGTACTACAACGCTCACGGTAAGTATAACGGTCGCCCAGCTTCAGGTCTTGCTGTACGCTTAGCTTCAGGTGCTAACGCTCTAGATACTGCCAAGAGAGTTAAACAAGTAATTAACGATCTATCTCCTTACTTCCCTGATTGGGTTGAATTAGAGTATCCTTACGACACCACTAAGTTCATCGAAGTTTCTATCAACGAAGTGTTCCACACCATGATTGAAGCTATCATTTTAGTTGTGTTCATCATGTACTTGTTCTTACAAAACTTCCGTGCAACTTTAATTCCTTCTATCACAGTTCCTGTTGTGTTATTAGGTACTTTCGCAATCATGCAAGTTTGCGGATTCTCTATCAACACTTTAACCATGTTCGGTTTAGTGCTAGCAATTGGTTTGTTAGTTGACGATGCTATCGTGGTGGTAGAAAACGTTGAACGTATTTTGCATGAGGAGCCAAATTTAACTACAAAGCAAGCTACTGTAAAATCCATGGATGAAATCACTGGCGCACTTATTGGTATTGCTCTAGTGCTATCAGCTGTGTTCATTCCTATGGCATTCTTTGGTGGTTCTACAGGTATTATTTATAGACAATTCTCTATCACTATTGTTTCAGCAATGGTGCTATCAGTTGTAATTGCTATTATTCTTACCCCTGCTCTTTGCGCAAGTATTCTTTTACCACCTAACGCAAAGCAAAAAGAGGAAAAGAGTTTATTTGATAAGTTAAATGACAAATTTGACTTACTTTACTCTCCTGTAAGAAAACTAATTGCTGCTTGGAATAAGTTATTCGCATTCATGTCTACTAAGTACCAAGAATACGTTAAAGTTATTGTAAAACGTATTGGCAGATACTTAGTTTATTACCTAGCAATTTGCGTAGCCTTAGTATTCAGCTTTGTAAGAATCCCATCATCTTTCTTACCATCTGAAGATCAGGGTGTGTTACTTACCATGGTAACCTTACCATCAGGCTCTACATTAGAGAAAACCGATGGTGTGCTAAATCAAGTAATGCAATACTTCCTAGGTGCTGAAAAAGAGAACGTAGAGAGCGTTATGCTTGTAGCAGGTTTCTCTTTTGCAGGTCAAGGTCAAAATGCTGGTATGGGCTTTATAAGACTTAAAGATTGGTCTTTAAGAACTAGAGCAGACCAACACGCTGATGCAATCGCTCAAAGAGCTTATATGCCTTTGATTGGTGGTATTCGTGATGGTTTAGCTTTCGCTTTCAATATTCCTGCTATTCCTGAATTAGGTACTGCAAACGGCTTTGACTTCTACTTAGTAGATCAAGCATCTCAAGGTCATGATGCTCTAATTCAAGCTCGTAACCTATTAATTGCAGAAGCTTCACAATCACCACTATTAACACAGGTTCGTGCTAATGGTATGGATGATACTCCTCAGCTAAAGCTTAATATCGACTATGAAAAGGCTATGTCTTTAGGACTAGATCCTTCAAGCATTAACTCCACCTTCTCTGCAGCTTGGGGTTCTGCTTATGTTGATAACTTTATGGACAGAAACCGAGTTAAGAAGGTTTATGTTCAAGGTCGTGCTGAAGATCGTATGACTGAAAAGGATCTAACAAAGTGGTATGTTAAGAGCCACAATGGCAATATGGTTCCTTTCAGTGCCTTCGTAACTACAGAATGGACCTATGGTTCACCTAAGTTAGAGCGTTTCAACGGTCTATCTGCTGTAGAAATTCAAGGTTCAGCAGCTCCTGGCGTATCTACAGGTCAAGCAATGGATGAGATGGAGCGTATTGTTAAGGAGAAACTTCCTGGTAAGTACGGTATTTCTTGGTACGGCGTTTCTTATCAAGAAAAACTAGCGGGATCTCAAGGTCCTATGCTGTACCTAGTATCCTTACTAGTTGTGTTCTTGTCACTAGCAGCTCTATATGAGAGTTGGTCAATTCCATTTGCTGTTATGTTAGTGGTTCCTCTAGGTATTATTGGTGCTGTAGGTGCAGCTTTAATAACTCAATATATACCAATCAAGACTGTACTATCTAACGACGTTTACTTCCAAGTTGGTCTATTGACCACCGTAGGTCTAGCATCTAAGAACGCTATCTTGATTGTAGAGTTCGCAAAAGATCTATACGATAGAGGCGAACGTTTAACAGAGGCTGTTATTCACGCAGCAAAACTTCGTTTCCGTCCTATTTTAATGACCTCAATGGCATTTATTCTAGGTGTTGTACCTCTAGCAGTAAGCTCTGGCGCTGGTGCTGCAGGTCGTAACGAAATTGGTATCTGCGTTATCGGTGGTATGTTAACTGCTACCTTCTTAGCTGTATTCTTCGTGCCAGTATTCTTCGTATTAGTTATGAGATACTTCACTAAGTATGTTCCTAGTGACGTAAAACAAAAACTATCTGAAGAGCACGAGCAGAAGTTAGAGGCTCAGCTTGAATCAGCTTCAAACAACAAGTTTGATAAGATTTAATTAGAACTGTTTTAAATGAATGCCCACTGATGTGGGCATTTTTTTTGAACTTTAGTCAACAGGTGTTTTCACTCCTGTTTTAATTTCTATAAGCTATCAAGATAAATTTGATTTATCTCATCTAATTGATTAGATAAAGCAAAAGGTCCATTTACTAAAACATCGCGCATTAGCTGAACATCTTCAGTTTTCTCATGTTTAGTAAAGGTTAAAGGAAGAACCACACCTAACTCTTGTACATAAAGACCATCTAACATAGAGCATTGAGGAACTAAAGCTCTTGTATGTCTTATAGCTGCGATTAAATCAAATAATGAATACTTATCTAAACCAAATGCTCTGTTATTCAATTGATCTAAAGCTTTTGACTTATCTAAAGCTAATACATAGTACTTACGACCATCAATTGGTAAAGAGTTCAAACCAATTTGACTTAATAAGGAAGTAGATAATAGAGCTTCACACCAAAGTCTATCCATTACAAGTACATATTTATCACAAGTAGTATCAAATAGTTGGTATTGCTCATTGATAAGCAAAGGCGAAGTAATTAAGGCATTTTCACCTATTTGCACAAAGTCCTCAATAAGTTCACCTGTAGTAAATAATGGCTCTGTAAAGCTTAATTTATGACCATATTCTTGAAGGATGGATCTTACTGAAAAATAATTTAAACCAAAGCCTTTGTCTTTAGTTGAATCTAATATTTCTGGGGTATTTGCATCTCTTAGTGCATTTTTAAATAAAGCTACATCATTAACGTATCCAACTAATGAATAGGTTGGTAGAAGCACAGACTTACTACTTACGTAGATAGCATCTCTTAAATTAGAATCTTGATCAAAAAGTCTAGTATGACTAAAGGCAGAGAATAACTCTAAAGCTTGTCTTGAATTTTTTGCTCTAAAATTGGTGAGTCTCACAGTCTTTGATGCTAAAGGAGTGATTAGTACAAAGTAGGTACTACCTTGCAAACAAACTTGCATAAATTCATCTTTACTACATAGTTTTGAATCAACCCACTTAGCAAGAAGCTCTTCTTTTACGACTAAGAGGTTATATTCATCCTCAGAACTTAAATATAATTCCCAATACTCAGATGAATCCTCAAGTTCTCCAACTCTTACGCCATTAAAGAGTTTGTAGCCTTGAGGTAAGAAGGATGTTTGTTCTTCATCATGAATAACAAATTTAATTTCATCAACAATATATTCAGCCATTTTAAATCATCACATTTAAATCAAAATTCACTTCAAATTATTAGCTCTATTTTATCCATTTTAAAACTTTAATTGAAAATAAATGAAAAAGGTTAGCAAATACTAGTTTTAAGAAGGAAATATTCAATATAATATAAAAAAATTCGATAGGTAAAGTGATTATGAAAGAAGTTGGTCTATTTTACGGAACATACACTGGCGTTACAGGTAACGTTGCAAAAAAAATCGTTCAACATTTAGGTGAAGAAAATGTTGATCTATTTAATATCTCAACTGATGGTGACAAGATGAAGGATTACCAAAAACTCATCATTGGCACTTCTACTTGGAGTATTGGTGAACTTCAAGAAGATTGGGATGCTTTCATGCCTAAACTTCAAAAAATGGATTTTACAGGAAAAACTGTAGCCTTATTTGGAACTGGTGATCAAGTAGGTTACCCTGATACCTTCTTAGATGGCATGGGTATGTTATACGAAACCTTCCAATACCGTGGCGCTAAATTCATAGGCTTCTGGGATACAAAAGGCTATGATTTTACAAGTCCCCTACCACTATTGGATCATGACCATTTTGTGGGGTTAGCTATCGATGAAGACAATCAGCCTGAACTTACTGATGAAAGAATCGAAAAGTGGTGTCAACAGATTAAACCTCAACTAGGTCTTTAATTTCTCCTTTCTTTCGAGCAACCAAAATGGACCATTTTGGTTGCTTTTGGCGTTTTCTAGCTTTTTATCCCCAAAAACTTTATAATTACGCGTCAAAATATTCTTTATTAATCTAGCTTAGGACATACTATGAAAAATCTAGATAGAATGGGCTTTGCATCCAAATTAGGTGGATTGCTAGCTGCTGCAGGCTCTGCTGTAGGTTTAGGAAACATTTGGAGATTCCCAACTCAGGCAGGTCAAAACGGTGGTGCTGCCTTCTTATTAATTTATATCGCTATTATCTTATTCTTCGGAATTCCTTTACTACTTTCTGAATTTGCTATTGGTCGTCATGCTAGAGCAAACGTAGGTAATGCTTATACCGTTTTAGCTCCTAATTCTAAATGGAAAATTGTTGGTATCGGATCAGTTGCCGTAGCTTTCACTATCATGTGCTACTATAACGTGGTTGTAGGCTGGGTTGTTTTTTATTGCTACGATGCTATTACTGCTAATTTCGTCGATTTAGGTAACCAAGCTTTAACTAATAAAGATGCCTTTGCAAATCACTTCTTAGAGTTCGTAGCTAACCCATGGAAACCAATTCTTTGCTTAGCTGTAGTAATCGGTCTAATGCATATCGTGATTGTATCTGGCGTACAAAAAGGTATTGAAAGATCTGCAAAAATCCTAGTTCCAGCATTATTCGTAATTATGTTAATGCTAGTTATCTTTGCTGCTACTATGCCTGGTGCTAAAGCTGGTTATGAGTTCTTCTTAAAACCTAATTTCTCTGCTATTGACCACAAAGTTATCTTATCTGCTTTAGGTCAATGCTTCTACTCATTCTCTTTAGGTATGGGTTTAGTAACTTACGCTTCGTACTTTAGACGTGATGTAAACCTAAACAAAACTGCATTCTCAATTGCAGGTTTAGATACTTTAGTTGCAATTCTAGCTGGTTTAATCATCTTCCCTGCTGTATTCTCAGTAGCTGGTATGGAACCATCTGGCGGTGCAAGTTTAGTATTTATTTCTTTACCTAACGTATTTAACTCTGCTTTAAATAGCATTCCATTCTTAGCTTGGTTAATTCCAACTGCTTTCTATGTAATTCTATTCACAGCAGCTATTACTTCTTGTATCTTCCTACACGAAGTATCAACAGCTTTCTTAGCTGAAAAAGCAAACTTCTCAAGACACAAAGCAGCTCTAATTATTTCTATCAGCTGCTTCATCATCGGTTGCGTTGCAGCATTATCAATGGGACCTTTAGGCTTCATTAAGATCTTTGGTATGAATATCTTTGATTTCTTAGATTTCTTTACTGCAAAGATCATTTTACCTCTAACAGGTCTTGGTGCAGCTCTATTCGTAGGCTGGAGAATGACTACAAGACAACTTTGGTCAGAATTAACCTCAGACGGTCGTTTCAAGTTTGTTTGGTTAGTACCATTCTTAGTATTAGTAAGATATGTAATTCCTGTTCTTATCTTAATCATCATGGTAACTCAGCTTATAAGCTAGTTAATTACGTATCTTTACATTCTAACTATTCAAAAGGAGGCAAATGCCTCCTTTATTTTTTAACTTATCACTAATTTGCTATTCATTTAGCTTTACAAATGTTTTGCAGTTGTAAGACATCAAATACCGCTCAAACGTCTTATTTTATGCACTTTTACGAGAATTAAGAATTTTTTCTTATGTAGTGTGGGAATTAAGGTAACTTGTAAACTCTGCTCAAACTGGAAAGCTCTCTTCTTATTTCTACCTTTAGAATTGTTTTGCAGTTGCAAGGCATTAAAAACCATCACTCAGCCTTATTTTATGCGCTTTTACGAGAGTTAAGATTTTTTCTTATGTAGTGTGGGAATTAAGGTAACTTGTAAACTCTGCTCAAACAGGAAAGCTATCTTCTTATTTCTACCTTTAGAATTGTTTTGCAGTTGCAAGGCATTAAAAACCATCACTCAGCCTTATTTTATGCGCTTTTACGAGAGTTAAAAATTTTTTCTTATGTAGTGTGGGAATTAAGGTAACTTGTAAACACTGCTCAAACAGGAAAGCTCTCTTCTTATTTCTACCTTTTGAATTTTCTGTTCCATAGGAGCACTGTCTCTGTTGATTGGAGCAATACATTTATGAACGTTGGAGCAAATAAAATTAAATACTGGAGGCGAAAAATCG
>CACZXZ010000022.1 GCA_902785325.1 uncultured Succinivibrio sp.
TGTGGCTTTACCATAGACAGAGACATCAATGCTGCTATCAACTTAAAAGAAAAGATGAAACAGACTTTAATAGGTGGAGTTACCGCCGAATTTATGCGCATGGATCCCCATCGTTTGAACGAAGATTTAGCAATAAATCAAGTAAAAGCGATGGCTTATGAAGCGCGAATTTAGTAAAAGGGTGAATAAGCCTACTTCACTGTAGCTTATAAACTTTTTATAGATCTTAAATAACGGAACAAGATAACAAGGTACAAGATAAGGTACAAGATATTCGCGAACAGATTCTATTAAATGAATTATTATCACAAAAAATAGGTGATGTTACTTGTCGCCAGTAATTGGAATATTGCAAAATCCCAAGATCTAGAACAGAAAAGCAACAATATTGTAATTTAATGGTAAGAAGAAATTTTGTTGATAACTATTTGAATATATTAGTAAAGCATGGATTTTTATTTATGACTTTAGAAGATAAGCCAAATAGCAAAAATCAAAAGTATTACTCAAAATAAAAAAAGCTTACAGCTTTTGGCTGTAAGCTTCCTTTCCATCAAAGCAATTATAAAGCTTGCTTTAATTCATCAACCTTATTAGTTTGCTCCCAGCTGAAGCTTGGGCGACCAAAGTGACCATAGGTTGCAGTCTTTTGGTAAATAGGACGAAGAAGATCTAACTGTTTGATTAGACCGTATGGTCTTAAATCAAATACTTCAGGGATTGCACGAGCAATCTTCTCGTCAGCTACAGTACCAGTACCGAAAGTATTAACAGAAATTGAAACAGGCTTTGCTACACCAATAGCGTAAGATACTTGTACCTCAGCACGCTTTGCTAAACCAGCAGCTACGATGTTCTTAGCTACATAACGAGCAGCATATGCAGCTGATCTATCAACCTTTGAAGGATCTTTACCAGAGAAAGCACCACCACCGTGACGAGCTGCACCACCGTAAGTATCAACGATAATCTTACGACCTGTTAGACCTGCATCACCTACAGGACCGCCAATTACGAAACGACCTGTTGGGTTAATGAAGATCTTAGTTTCCTTACGTAAATATTGCTCAGGAATTACTTTTTTGATGATCTCTTCATAAACAGCTTCATGAACAACTTCTTGAGTTACATCCTCATTATGCTGAGTTGATAACACGATAGTATCGATGTAATCAATAGAGCCATCATCTTTGTAAGCAATAGTAACTTGGCTCTTTGCATCTGGTCTTAACCAAGAGATGCTACCATTTCTACGTAGAGTAGCTTGCTTTTTCATAAGCTCATGAGCATAGGTAATAGCAGCAGGCATTAAGTACTCAGTCTCATCGGTAGCATAGCCGAACATTAAACCTTGATCGCCTGCACCTTGATCTTCAGGTAGAGCGCGGTTAACGCCTTGGTTAATATCAGGTGATTGCTTACCTAAACCATTTAGGAAAGCGCAGTAGTGACCGTCAAAACCAACATCTGAATTGTTGTAACCAATATCGCAAACAGTCTTACGAGCAATAGCTTCAAAATCAACATTAGCAGAAGTAGTAATTTCACCTGCAACTATAATTAAACCTGTTTTAACTAAGGTTTCGCAAGCTACGTGAGCGTCTTTATCTTGAGCTAGGATGGCGTCAAGAATGGCGTCTGAAATTTGATCACAAACTTTGTCTGGATGTCCTTCTGAAACAGATTCAGAGGTAAATAGTCTTGACATAATTTATTCCTTTAATAATTCAAATAATCAAATATTGATACCTAGTATATACAAAAATATTTAGATAGCTAGTAAAATTATTTAAAAATTACCAAATTGTATATAACTAATTGAAATACAACAAAAATAAAATCTGAAAATTTGGGATTAATACCTACTAAATTGTGGGGATTAATACTTAAATTTTTTACAACTAATACATAGCTTTATGAAGTTTTCAATACGAAGAGAGTTGCTCTATAACTTTCCTTTGTATTAAAAGTTGCTCAAATTAAATATGTAAAATTTAGCAAAGAATAGATAAATAAATTGAAATTGCTCACAGATTTTGTAAAAACGTAAACGTTTGCGTATTTATCTGTTCTATAATACAAATCAGATAAAGACGTTGTAATTATTTTTTGTTTGTGAGGAGTTATCATGCGCTTTTTCCTTGATACAGCAAATGTTGAAGATATTCGTAAGGCTAATGATTTAGGTGTAATTTGTGGTGTAACCACAAACCCTTCTTTAATTGCAAAGGAAGGTTTAAAGTTTGAAGATGTAATTAAGGAGATTGCATCTATTGTTGATGGTCCTATTTCAGGTGAAGTTAAACCTACAACTTTAGACTTTGAAGGTATGATGACTGAAGCTCGTCAGATTGCTGCAATTCATCCAAACATGGTTGTTAAGATCCCAATGACAGCAGAAGGCTTAAAGGCATGCCATCAGTGCAGCAAAGAGGGTATTAAGACAAACGTAACCTTAATCTTCTCAGCTAACCAAGCATTACTTGCAGCTCGTGCAGGTGCAACTTATGTTTCTCCATTCATTGGTCGTTTAGATGATATCTCTGAAGATGGTCTAGAGTTAATTCGTACTATTTCAGACATGTTCTCAATCAATAACATTGAATCACAAATCATCTGTGCTTCAGTACGTAACCCAATTCACGTACAACAATGTGCTCTAGCAGGTGCTGATATTGCTACAGTTCCTTACAAGGTAATTGAGACCATGATCCACCACCCATTAACAGATCAAGGTATCGCAAAATTCCAGGCTGACTACAAGAAAGTATTCGGTTAATCTGTAAGAAAGTACCGACTTTAAGTCGGTACTTCTGCATTCATTTTGCTGAGAATCTAATGTTTTAAGAACCATAAAAAAGAAATAAAAATCTTTCTTTTTTATGATTTTTAATCAAACATTTAGTTTTTAATGTTAAAATTCAGCAATCTTTTTTAGTTATCAAAATATTCTGTAAAGGAGTTTGTTTCATGGCAAATTACAGAGAGCTTGCAAATGCAATACGTGCTCTAAGCATGGACGGTGTTCAGAAGGCAAATTCAGGCCATCCTGGTGCACCTATGGGTATGGCTGATATGGCTGAAGCTTTATGGCGTGGTTTCTTACACCATAATCCAAAGAACCCTAACTTTGCAAACCGTGACCGTTTCGTATTATCAAATGGTCATGCATCAATGTTAATTTATTCATTATTGCACCTAACAGGATATGATTTATCAATTGACGACCTAAAGAATTTCCGTCAATTCGGCTCTAAGACTCCAGGTCACCCTGAGCATGGTGAGGTTCCAGGTGTAGAGACCACTACAGGTCCTCTAGGCATGGGTCTTGCTAACGCTGTTGGTATGGCAATGGCAGAGCGTATGCTAGCTGAAGAGTTCAATAAAGATGGCTTTGACATCGTTGATCACTATACCTATGTATTCATGGGTGATGGTTGCTTAATGGAAGGTATTTCTCATGAAGCATGCTCACTTGCTGGTACCTTAGGTTTAGGTAAACTTATTGCTTTATACGATTCAAATGGCATCTCTATCGATGGCTTAGTAAAGGGCTGGTTTGCTGATGACACTAAGAAACGTTTTGAAGGTTATGGTTGGCAAGTAATTGAAGTTGCTAACGGTAACGATGGAGCTCAAGTTCGTGCAGCTTTAGAGTTAGCAAAGGCTGATACAACTCGTCCATCTATCATCATTTGTCCTACAACTATCGGTTTTGGTTCACCTAAGAAAGCAGGTACCTCAGCATCACACGGTGCTCCTTTAGGTGATGAGGAAATTGCTGCAACTAAGGCTGCTTTAGGTTGGAAGTATGGTCCATTTGAAGTTCCACAAGAGATTTATAAAGAGTGGGATGCAACTGAAGCTGGTGCTAAGTTAGAGTCAGATTGGAATAATCTATTTGCTCAATATAAGGCAAAATTCCCTCAGTTAGCAGACGAGTTTGAGCGTCGCTTATCTGGTAAGTTGCCAGTAGACTTTGCTCCTAAGGCAAAAGCATGGGTTGAGTCTTTACAAAACAATCCAGATCCTAAGGTTGCAACTCGTAAAGCAGGTCAAATCGCTTTAGACTTCTTCGGTTCATTACTACCTGAATTAGTTGGTGGTTCAGCTGACTTAGCTCCTTCAAATCTAACTATGAATAAGGAGTCAAAGGAAGTATTACCTGGTCAACTAAATGGTAACTACATCCACTGGGGTGTTCGTGAGTTCGCAATGTGCGCAGCTATGAACGGTATGGTGCTACATGGTGGCTTCCGTCCATACGGTGGTACCTTCTTAATCTTCTCAGACTATGCAAAGAATGCTTTACGTATGTCTGCTTTAATGAAGATCCCTACATTATACGTATTTACACACGATTCAATCGGTGTTGGTGAAGATGGTCCTACCCATGAGCCAATCGAGCAAATCGCTTCATTACGTGTATTACCAAACTTTGATCAATGGCGTCCTTGCGACATGGTTGAAACTGGTGCTGCTTGGACTTACATGATTGAGAGATTAGATGGTCCAAGTGCAATTATCCTATCTCGTCAAACCTTAGAGCAAATGCCACGTTCAACTGAGCAAGTTAACAACATTTCAAAGGGTGCTTATGTACTAAAAGACTGCGAAGGCACTCCTGATGTAATCTTAATGGCAACAGGCTCTGAAGTTGCATTAGCATTCCACGCTGCTGAGAAGTTAGCAGAGCAAGGTAAGAAAGCTCGTGTTGTTTCAATGCCAAGCACTGACGTATTCGACCGTCAGTCAGAAGAGTACAAAGAGTCAGTTCTTCCTAAGGCTGTACGTGCTCGTGTTGCAGTTGAAGCTGCTATGTCAACAACTTGGTTCAAGTATGTTGGTTTAGATGGCGCAACAGTATGCTTAGATCACTATGGAGCATCAGCTCCTGCTGGTCTTTTATTCAAGAAGTACGGTTTCACTGTTGAAAACGTAGTTGAGACTGCTTTAAAAGTTATTAAGTAAGAAGTAACTTTTTTTAATAAATTACAAAGGTCCGAGTTACACTTAGGTGTAATTTGGGCTTTTTTGTTTCAAAAATCTATGATTGTCAATTTTAATTTCTTCATTTTGCTCAATAAATGATCAAAAGCTATCTATTTCTTTTCAAATTAGTACAGATTCTTTTCTTGTTATATGATACTTAAACAAATCAAATATCGCGTTCTAGAACTATAAAATAATAAAAATGAAAAAAGATTATGTAATGGGTAATAGTGCTATAGCGCTAGGAGCCCTATCGGCAGGAGTAAAGGTTGTTTGTGGATACCCTGGAACACCTTCTACAGAAATCATTGAAACAATATTTCGTGTTCCACATGATAATGTCCATTTAGAGTGGTCTGTTAATGAAAAGGTAGCAATGGAAGTTGCTACAAGCGCAGCTTACAGTGGGGCAAGATCACTTGTAACAATGAAACAAGTTGGACTTAATGTCGCATCTGATCCTCTTATGTCATTAGCTTATGTTGGCGTAAAAGGTGGTATGGTTATTGTTGTTGCTGATGATCCTGGTCCTATTTCATCTCAAACCGAACAAGATACACGAGCTTTTGCTAATTTTTGTCGCATACCTGTTTTTGATCCTGCATCTCCTGAACAAGCTTTTCAAATGGTTCAGGATGCTTTTTTGTATTCTGAAAAATATCATACTCCAGTAATATTGAGACCAACTACTAGAGTATGTCATGCCTATGCTTCAATTGAATTTAATGAGAACTATTGCGTTAAACCATATGAAGGTTTTGTCAAAGATAGTTCTAAATGGGTTATTTTTCCAAAATTATCATTTGCTAATCATGCGATGATTGAAAAGAGAAATGTAACTATAGGAAATGATTTTTCATCATATAAATTCAATTGTGTAACAAATGCCAAGGCCTCTTCAAAAAAGGCCGTTATTGCAACTGGTGATAGTTATGCTTATGCAAAAGAAGCTCTTTTAGAAAATCAAGAAATTACGTTAATACAAGTAGGAACACCTCATCCATTGCCTGAGAACTTTTTATTAAAAGCTCTTGAAGGAATAGATGACGTATTGTGTATTGAAGAATTAAGTCCTTATATTGAAAATGAAGTTTTAAGATTGTGTGGTAAGCATCATTTAAAACTTAATGTTTATGGAAAGAATACTTCTCATGTTGCTTTAAGTGGTGAAAATTCAGTTCAATCTGTAAAAAGGTCGATTAACAAGTTTTTAGGAATTGATAAAACAGATGATATTGCTTTTGAGAATATTCCTAATCTTCCTATAAGACCACCTGTCTTATGTGCAGGTTGCCCTCATAGAGCAGCTTTTTACGCAGTAAAGGTAGCCATGAAAAATAAGAAATCTTATTTCTGTGGTGATATTGGTTGCTATACATTAGGAAATGCAAAACCTCTAGATATGGTTGATACCTGCTTATGTATGGGCGGTGGTGTTACTATGTCACAAGGTTTTAATTTTGTTGATAAGGAGGCAACTTCATTTGCTTTTATAGGTGATTCAACATTTTTTGCCTCAGGTTTAACTGGAGTTGTTAATGCTGTATACAATGAAGCTAATGTAATTATTTGTATTTTAGATAATTCAACAACAGCAATGACTGGCCATCAACCTCACCCTGGCACAGGCTTTAACTTAATGGGAAACTTTGTTGACAAAGTTGATATAAGTAAAGTGCTAGAAGGCATTGGCGTTAATACAATTGTAACTGTTAATCCTTTAGATTTTAAAGCTTCAGTTGATGCTGTAAAAGATTGTGCAAGCATAAAAGGTGTTAAGGTTATTATCTTTAAAGCTCCATGCATATCAATAGTAAAACCTCATAAACCAGTAAAATTTACTCAAAAGTGTAATTCATGCAGAGTTTGTATAAAAAAACTAGGATGCCCTGCAATCATTATGAATGAAGGCAAGGTAGCTATCGATACTTCTTTATGCGTAGGTTGTAATTTGTGTGCTCAAATTTGTCCTCGAAAATCTATTGAGGAGAGTAAGTGTGAATAAAGATATTTTAATTTGTGGCGTAGGTGGACAAGGTACGGTTTTAGCTTCAAAGTTAATCGCAAGCGCTGCAATGAGTGAAAATAATATTGTTCATTCAGCAGAAACAATTGGTATGGCTCAAAGAGGCGGTTCTGTAACAAGTCATGTAAGAATAGGTCAAAATGCTTTTTCACCTTTAATTCCTGATCATTGTGCAGATTTAATTTTATCTTTTGAACCAGCTGAAGCTGTAAGAAATCTAAAGTTTCTAAAAAAAGATGGTGCTGTAATTGTCAATTCTCAGCCTATAAAACCTATTACTGAGACTCTTGATAATACAGGCTATGACGGCTCAAATATGATTGAATACTTAAAACAAAATTGCAAAACATGCATTGTTGTTGATGGAAAGTATTTTTCGGATAATTTAGGTTCATCAAAATTTTTCAATATTGCAATATTAGGTGTAGCTTGTGGTGCTAATAAGTTAGGCCTTGATAAAGATTCTTTAATCAAACAAATTGAAACAAAAGTAAAAGAAAAATTTGTTGAAGTAAACAAAAAGGCTTTTGAACTAGGTATAAAAATAGGTGAACAAAATGCAGCTTAACGAAAAGCAATTAGCATTAGTTGATGCTCAGATAAAGCGACTTATTAAAACAGACAGCTATTATGGAAAAAAGTATAAGGAATTAGGTCTTACAGGTTGTAATTCTCAAGAAGACTTTGAAAAAATTCCTTTTGCAAGTAAAGATGATTTAAGACATGCTTATCCTCTAGGAATTCAGGCCGTAGATGACAAGGAAGTAGTAAGAATTCACTCTTCATCAGGAACAACGGGTAGACCTGTTATTATTCCTTACACAGCAAAAGATGTTGCAGATTGGGCTACTATGTTTGCTCGTTGTTATCAAACAGCAGGTATTACAAATACAGATAGAATTCAAATTACTCCAGGCTATGGTTTATGGACTGCTGGTATTGGCTTTCAAGCTGGCTGTGAAAAATTAGGTGCAATGGCTATTCCTATGGGACCAGGTAACACAGAAAAACAGTTACAAATGATGCAAGATTTAAAATCTACTGTAATTTGTGCTACATCATCTTATGCTTTACTTTTATCAGAAGAGATTGGCAAAAGAGGTTTAAGAGATCATATTTATCTAAAGAAAGGTGTTATTGGTTCTGAGCGTTGGTGTGAAAAAATGCGTGATACCATTCGTACCAAATTAGATATTAAATTATATGATATTTATGGTTTAACTGAAATTTATGGCCCTGGCATTGGTATTAGCTGTGATGAGGAAAATGGAATTCACTATTGGGATGATTTTGTATATATAGAAATCATTGATCCTGTTACATGTAAAAATGTACCCGATGGAGAACCAGGTGAGATTGTTATTACAACCTTAGTAAAAGAAGGTGCTCCTTTAATTAGATTCAGAACTCATGATCTATCAAGAATTCTACCTGGCGATTGCCCTTGCGGATCTAAATTCCCTCGCTTAGACATTATCAAAGGAAGAAGTGATGATATGTTTAAGATCCATGGCGTAAATATGTTCCCAAGTCAAATTGAGAATATTTTATCCATGGTTGATGGTACATCTAGTGAATACAAGATTGTATTAGCTCATGACGATGATTCTCATCGTGATGTATTGCATATTACTGTTGAAGTAGATGGAAGAGTAGATTTTATTCAAACTGCGGATACCATTACTAAACTAGTAAAATCAAAATTAGGTGTAAAACCTAAGATTGCAATTGTACCACTAGGGACATTACCACGAAGTGAAAAGAAGACAAAACGTGTTGAAGATCTTCGTGAATGCAGTCAATGCTAAAGAAAAATTCTAAGGTTCAAAATAGAAAAAATTTGAGCCTTTAATCTTTATATACAACTTTACAAATTTGAATTTTCTTTTTTACATAAAATTTTTAAAATCACTAAATGAAATATTGTTTCATTTAGGTGAAAAAACATCGTTAAAAATTGAAATTTTTTTAACGTGTGCTAAAATTATCGAATGTTAAAAGCTTAGTTTAACGTCTAAAAAAGACGAATTTATAAGAGGAAAACGAACTATGGCAATTTTAAAGATGGCTGACCTTGATTTAAAGGGCAAAAGAGTACTTATCCGTGCTGATTTAAACGTACCTTTAAAGGATGGCAAGGTTGCATCAGATAAGCGTATTATGGCTACCATTCCAACTATCAAATTAGCATTAGAAAAGGGTGCTAAGGTTATGGTAATTTCTCACTTAGGCCGTCCTGAGGAAGGCGTTTATGCTGAGGAGTTCTCATTAAAGCCAGTTGCAGATTACATTGCAACCAAGCTTCCTGGTGTTAATGTTCGTTTAGAGAAAGATTACTTAAACGGCGTTGATGTAAAAGAAGGCGAGTTAGTTGTTCTAGAAAACTGCCGTTTCAACAAGGGCGAGAAGAAGAATGCTGAAGATTTATCAAAGAAATATGCAGCATTATGTGATGTATTCGTAATGGATGCATTCGGTACCGCTCACCGTGCTCAAGCTACAACTTACGGCGCAGCTCAATTTGCTCCAGTTGCTTGTGCAGGTCCTCTATTAGCTGCTGAATTAGAAGCTTTAGGTAAGGTAATGGATAACCCAGCTCGTCCAATGGTTGCTATCGTTGGTGGTTCTAAGGTTTCAACTAAGTTACCAGTTCTAAACAGCTTATTAAAGGTTTGTGACCAGTTAATCGTTGGTGGTGGTATTGCTAATACCTTCATCGCTGCTGAAGGTCACAAGGTTGGTAAGTCACTATGCGAGACAGACTTAATCGACACTGCTAAGGAATTAGCTTCAAAGACTAAGATCCCAGCATTCGTTGACGTAGTTGTTGGTAAAGAGTTCGATGAGAAGACTCCTGCTGTAACTAAAGACTTATCAGAAGTTGCTGATGACGATATGATTTTCGACTTAGGTCCTAAGTCAATGGCAAACATCAACGAAGTTATCAAGAATGCTAAGACCATCCTATGGAACGGTCCTGTTGGCGTATTCGAGTTTGATCAATTTGCTACTGGTACTAAGTCAATGGCTGACGCTATCGCTAACTCAGAGGCTTTCTCTGTAGCAGGTGGTGGTGATACCATTAACTCAATTCAGAAGTTCAATGTTGCAGATAAGATTTCTTATATCTCAACTGGTGGTGGTGCTTTCCTAGAGTTCGTTGAAGGTAAGAAGTTACCTGCAGTTGAAATCCTAGAGAAGAGAGCTGCTGAATAATAGTTCTCAAGAATGCCAGCCTATGTGCTGGCATTTGTCCTATTTTTTATCCTACTTAATTTAAAGGTAATAAATCTTATGACTAAGATCCTTGACGTTGTAAAGCCAGGTGTTGTTACTGGTGAAAATTTACAAAAATTATTTGCTGTTGCACGTGAGAATGGTTATGCATTCCCATCAGTAAACTGCGTTGGTACTGATTCTATCAATGCTGTTATTGAGGCAGGTGCAAAGGCACGTTCAGCTGTTATGGTTCAATTCTCAAACGGCGGTGCTCAATTCTTAGCAGGTAAGGGCTTAAAGAGCGAAGAGCCACAAAAGGCAGCTATCCTAGGTGCTATTTCTGGTGCTTTACATGCTCGTAACGTTGCTGAGTACTACGGCGTTCCAGTTGTAGTTCACACTGACCACTGCGCTAAGAAGTTATTACCATGGATCGATGGTCTATTAGACGCTGGTGAGAAGTACTATGCAGAGCACGGTGAGCCATTATTCTCATCTCACATGATCGACCTATCAGAAGAGTCTCTAAAGGACAACGTAGCTCTATGCTGCAAGTACTTAGAGCGTATGTCTAAGATCGGCATGACTCTAGAATTAGAGTTAGGCTGCACCGGTGGTGAGGAAGATGGTGTTGATAACTCAGATAAGGATGAGTCAGCTCTATACACTCAACCAGAAGACGTAGCATATGCATACGAGCAGTTATCAAAGATTTCTCCAAACTTCACAATCGCTGCTTCATTCGGTAATGTTCACGGTGTTTACAAGCCAGGTAACGTTAAGTTAAAGCCAACCATTCTACGTGATTCACAGAAATATGTTCACGAGAAGTTTGGTACTGCTTCAGAGAAGCCTCTAAACTTAGTATTCCACGGTGGTTCAGGTTCAACTGAGCAAGAGATCCGTGAGTCAGTATCATACGGTGTTATCAAGATGAACATCGATACCGATACTCAATGGGCAACATGGGCAGGTATCCTAAATTACTACAAAGCTAACGAGAACCGTCTACAAGGTCAGTTAGGTGATGGTACCGATCCAGACGTTCCTAACAAGAAGTTCTATGATCCACGTGTATGGTTACGTAAGGGTCAAGAGTCTATGATCGAGCGTCTACAAGAGGCTTTCGAGCGTTTAGGTTCAAAGAACTCTCTATAATTTAACCTAGTTTAAATTATAAATAAGCCTCTGCCTTAGGGCAGGGGCTTTTAAGTGTCTAGAAATTAAAAAGGCAAACTTTAAAGTTTGCCTTTTTAAATGGAGGTAATTAAGTTTCTAAGTTGAACTTAGAATAGAGCTAATATATGACATTGAAGTATTGTAACTTGCCATTAAAGAATCAAGATTACCATACTTAGTTCTAAGCTGTGCTTCATAAGCTTCTAGTTTAGTTTCATTGTCGTTAGCCTTTTGAGTCCAGCTGTCGATTTCGTCTTGGTACTGATCTTTACGATCATCTAAGATACCACCAGTTTGAGTGTAATCCTCAAGATAATCACTCATCTGTTTTAAAAGACCGTCTTCACTTGTAAACAAGCTTACAACTGAGTTAAAGGAGTTGTTCATCGCATCCTTAAAATCAGATGAATTGATAGATAGTGTACCGTCTTTATTAAATTCCAAACCGCAGTCGAAGATTGACTTACCAGAATCAGTATCAGAGAATCTTACAACCATTGACTGCAAGGCATTCCTAATTGAAATAACCTGTGAGTCACCAGCTAAATCACCACCGTCGTAGTTGTTTTTACCATCGGTGTAAGTATCTCTAGCACTTAATTCATCCAAAGCACTAAGTAGTGAGTTATATTGATCTACAATCTGTTGCATCTTTTGCTCAGCGGCAGCTGTATCAGTTGTGATATCAACAGAGTAGGTCTTGTAACCAGTTTTACCATTCTCGTCAGTTTCTTTCTCAGATAACTGATTTACAACTAAGGAAATACCAGAGATTTGATCATCGAATTCATTGGTCTTGCTAGTAACTTTTTGACCATCAATGTAGATAGTAGCGTCTTTACCTTCTTTATAGCTCCACTTTGAAGAAGATGTAGACTGTCTATTACCAACATGACCTTCAACTTCGGAATCTGGATCAAAGTTAAAAGCACCTAAGCTCATATGATCACCATCTACAGTACCTGTAGTTTCAGTGGTGATCTTGATATTTGAAGATTCTTGACCTGTAGAGCCTGAGGTTACACCAAAAGAGTAACCGTCGTCTGTTTTAATAAGACTTACGTTAACATCAAAGTCATTATTATTAAGTCTTTTTCTGATTAACTCTAAAGAATCACCCTCTTGAACATCTACAGTAAATTTTCGTTCGCGAGTTTGTGTTTGACCTCTATCGTCGGTATATTCTTCAGATCCTAAATCAATAGTGATTTTACCTGCAGCAAAGGAGTTGGTAAAATCTTCTGATTCTTTGAAGGTTTGTGTGATTGATTCTGCTTTAGCAAGTTGTGTTACATAAATATCAAAACTAGTGTTAGAGCAGTCACTCTTGGTAGTGATGCTAAAACAATTGTAATTAGAGCTTTGTGAGGTGGTAACTTTACGAGTATTTAAAGAATTCTCTTTAGTTAAATTCTCACAAGCATTTTGGAAATCTGTAAGCTTTGATTTTAAGGTAGTAATACCTTTCTTAGAAGCTTGGGCTAAAGCAAGATTCTGATTAGTTCTTTTCTCGTATTTAGATCTTTTAGCTTCTACAGACGCAGTAATGATGCTTTCAAAATCATTGCCAGAGCCTGTACCAGCACTAGTAACTGTACTTGCCATTTATTTTACCCCCATATTTTTACAGCTATTATATAGCGTAAACAACCTACCTCTTATGTAGATTATCGGCAAAATTTTTTGATAACTTTAGATAAAAATGGAGATTTGTAAGATTTTTTACGGCACTCCTAAAACAATATTAGTTTTAGGAGTGCAAAAGATGTGCCAATTACTGATTAGTCTTCAAGTAATTGCTTGTGAAGTGCATTTAAAGCTTCTGTAGTATCGCCGTCTTTTAGCAAGAAGCATAGATTGTGCTTTGAAGCACCGTAGCAGATCATACGAACAGAGAAGCTATTGATAGAATCAAAAGCTTTGGTGATTACACCTGCGTTCTCTGACATTCTATTGCCGATAATGGCAATTAGAGGAAGATCTGTTTCTACCTTAACATGGCAGAATTGTGCCAACTCGTTAAGCATAGCTTCGCTTACGCCATGAGCACCTGAGGTGGTAGTACCACCGTCGATGGTAACAGCAATAGAGATTTCTGAGGTTGAAACTAAATCAACAGAGTGATTGTATTTAGCAAATACAGCAAATACGTTAGCTAAGAAACCTGTAGCACCAACCATAACAGGTGATGATAAAACGATAAGAGTTTGATTCTTTCTTAAAGCTAAAGCTCTGAAGTTTGGTTGAGTCTTAGTCTCTGGACGAACCCAAGTACCACCCTTTTCAGGCTCTTTTGAAGATCCCACGAAAATAGGAATATTCTTACGCACAGCAGGAACCATGGTTGATGGGTGTAAAACCTTAGCACCGAAGTTTGCCATTTCAGCAGCTTCGATATAGGTAAGCTCTGCAATTGGACGAGCAGTCTTTACAATACGAGGATCGGTTGTAAATACACCTGCAACGTCAGTCCAAATAGAAATAGTTGAAGCGTCTAAAGCTTCACCTAATAGAGCAGCAGAGTAGTCAGAACCACCACGACCTAGGGTTGTAGTCTCACCTAAAGTGTTAGAACCAATGAAGCCTTGAGTGATGATAATGGTCTTATCATTGATTAAAGGTAATAACTTGTCGTGAGCTAATACTTTAATTTCGTCACAAACAGGCTTTGCACAGCTGAATTTTGAGTCAGTGCGCATTACGGTACGAACATCAAACCATTGAGCATCAGTACCATAGTGTTTAAATAAAGCTACGAATAAGTAGGAGCTCATTAACTCACCGTGAGAAACGATAGTATCAGTTAACTGATCGTTAGTACCTTCGTTAGCTTTAAAAGCTTGCTCTTTAATATCTTTTAAATGACCTTCGATGTAGTTGCGAAGCTCATGTTGATTCTCAAGGTGAATAATGATTTGCTCATGAATGTCACGTAGTTTATCAATAATTTGGTTGATTTTTGCTTCGTCGCATTTACCTGATGCTAGTTCAACTAATAGGTTTGTAACACCAGCACAAGCACTGATTACAACTACACGAGAATTCTTGTTACCGACAACAACTTTGTAGCTTGAAGTCATAGCTTCAAAATTACCTACAGAAGTGCCACCAAACTTTGCAATATCTAAATTTTCCATGAGAAAAAATAAAACCCTATATTAAGACATAGAAGAAAAAGTAATTTAGTCATATTAAGCACGAGTATTTCAATAATCAATGCTTGTATACTTTCACACTAAAATGGTGCATAATTACGTTTTTATCATATTGATTTTATCTGTTTAAATAAAGTTAGTGAAGAAAGTGAATAGTAGGCAGTTATTTCTTTTAGGTGCTAAACATTCAATTCCAATTTGTTTAGGTTACATCTTTGTGGGTATTGCTTATGCTGTGATGGCTAAGCAAACAGGTTACTCAAATTTTGAGACTATTTTAATGTCCATGATTTGCTATAGCGGATCAGGTCAGTTTCTTGCAGTAACCCAAGCTAAAGAAGGTGCAAGCTTAATTGCTATTGTGATAGGTTTAATCTTACTTAATTTTAGATACTTTATTATGAGTACTTGTGTGTTTGCTCGCTTTAAAAAGTTAAGTAATTTTAAAAGAGCCTGGTTTGCTCATTATATTACTGATGAGCCATTTGCTATTTTTACCACTGCAAAAGAAGACTTAATTAGTGTTTGGTATTTTGCAGGCCTATTCTTAGTATCTTGGTGCTCTTGGATTTCTGGTGCAGTACTAGGTGTAGTTGCTAATGACATCTTTCCATACGATTTAACTCAAGCTATGGGCATCGCTTTATATGCTTTGTTTATCGCAATTGTAGTTCCAGCAGGTAAATGCAATTTTAAATTACTAATAGTTATCCTATCTGCAGCTATTATCAATATTTTATTGTCACAGGTATTAGATAGTTGTTGGGCAATTTTATCAACCATCATTATTTGCTCTGCTATTGGCGCATTCTTTGTTGATGCAAAAGTAAAGAGTGATGATAGTAAAAAGACAGAGCCTGTAGCACAAGATAGTGTAAGCAATAATGCTGAACCAACTCAAAAAGAAGATGAGGTAGTAAAGAATGGATAGTCATTATTACATTTATATTGTTTTATTGTCCTTTGTTGCTACTTACCCAATTAGAGCAATTCCTGCTTTATTTATTTCTAAATTAAATTTAAGTGGCTATTGGCAACGTTTTTTAGATTTAGTTCCATATACTGCACTTACAGCTTTAGTGTTCCCTGGTATTTTCTATTGTGTGGAAAACAATCAGTATGCAGCTTATATTGGAACTGCTGTTGCTATTATTGCAGCTTTAGCAAGAGCAAGTTTATCTGTAGTTGTTTTAGTATCTGTTGCTGCTGTATATGTTGCTATTGTAGCAAGCTAGATATATAAATAATGGACATAAAAAAAGCTAACCATTTGGTTAGCTTTTTTTATTTCTGTAAACTTTTAGTCTAAAGCAGACTCATCGTTTGATGAACCACTTGAATAACCATTAGTATTTAGATCTTCATCACCACCTGCTGAGCATAGACGGTGTAAGTGACGAGGTTGAATTACTTGAAGATATCTTTTGAAGATCTTTGCATTTCTATCTGTGATAACTTCATCAGATGTAATTTGTTTTACAAATTCTTTCTCTTCTGGAGTCTTAGGCTTACGATCACCTTTGTATAACTCCATCATAGCTGTTCCACACTTTTCTAAGATCTCTGACTCATTGATAGTGAACTCACCGCAACGGCGAATACCACGAGCAAAGTGCTGGAAATCATTAAAAGGCTTTTCTGACTCAAAGCTCATTTGTTAATCCTCAAAAAACATAACTTGATTGTGTAGTTTCTCAACTAAATTGCAAATTTTACCACAAGACTAGGAGATTTCAAATTGATATTTTTGCAATGTACCTAAGTTTTTGAATCCTAAATTTATATGGTTTTCAAAAAAATTAAGCAAGCTCACAAAATGTTAAAAAAATATCAAATTTGAAAAAATTAACTTATTGATTATAAAGCATAAAAAAATCGTATAGATCAAAAAAAAGCTAATAAAATTGAGTGTTTAGTGTCACTTTGATAGAATTGATAAGAATATGTATTAAAACAGTTTTATTGGAATTTGGAGAATAACATGAGTGATACTGTTGGTGTCGAGGAAAAGATCCCTCGTAATTTTATTACCGACATTATTGATGAGGATTTAAAGGAAGGTCGTGTAAGTAAAGTTGCAACCAGATTCCCACCAGAGCCAAATGGTTATTTGCATATTGGTCATGCTAAGTCTATTTGTTTAAACTTTGGTCTAGCAAGAGATTATAACGGTACTTGCAATCTTCGTTTTGATGATACCAATCCTGAAAAAGAGGATATGGAATACATTAACTCAATTCAAAACGATGTTAAGTGGTTAGGCTTTAAGTGGACTAATATTTGCCATTCATCAGACTATTTTGACAGATTGTATGGCTACGCTATTGAACTTATTCAAAAAGGTTTAGCTTACGTTGATGAGTTAACTCCAGAGCAAATCCGTGAATACCGCGGTACTTTAAAAGAGCCTGGTAAAAACAGTCCATATCGTGACAGAAGTGTTGAAGAGAACTTAAAACTATTTGAACAAATGAAAGAAGGTAAGTTCAAAGAAGGTGAAGTTTGTCTTCGTGCTAAGATTGATATGGCATCTCCATTTATCTGCATGCGTGATCCTGTAATTTACCGTGTACGTTTTGCTCAGCACGCTATTACTAAGGATAAATGGTGTATCTATCCTATGTATGATTTCACTCATTGCATTTCTGATGCTATTGAGGGAATTACACATTCTATTTGTACTTTAGAGTTCCAAGACAATCGTAGATTATACGATTGGGTATTAGAGCATATTTCAATTGAAGCTCGTCCACATCAATATGAGATGAGTAGATTAAATCTTGAAGGCTCAATTACCTCAAAGCGTAAATTAAATTTACTTGTAAAAGAAGGCATTGTAGATGGCTGGGATGATCCAAGATTAACCACTATTTCAGGTCTTCGTCGTCGTGGTTATACCCCTGCTTCTATTCGTGAGTTCTGCAGACGCATAGGTGTAACTAAGCAAGACAACGTAGTTGAGATGAGTGCCTTAGAGTCTTGCATTCGTGATGACTTAAACGTAAATGCACCTCGTGCTATGGCAGTGTTACATCCTATTAAATTAGTGATTGACAACTATGGTGAGGAAGGTGTTACTGATACTTCCTACGTAGTAAATAATCATCCAGATAAAGCAGAGCTTGGTACTCGTACTATCTCCATTAGTAAAGAGTTGTATATTGATGCTGCTGACTTTAGAGAAGAAGCTAATAAGCAATATAAGCGCTTGAAGTTAGGTCATGAGGTAAGACTTCGTAATTCTTACATTGT
This sequence comes from uncultured Succinivibrio sp., assembly GCA_902785325.1. Lineage (GTDB taxonomy): Bacteria > Pseudomonadota > Gammaproteobacteria > Enterobacterales > Succinivibrionaceae > Succinivibrio. The sequence continues at coordinate 17,824 of CACZXZ010000022.1, forward strand.
AAGAGCAGATTCTTGCGTTAAAGACGAGAATGGTAATGTAGTTCAAGTAAATTGTACTGCTATTCCAAACTCAGTAGGTACAAATGTTGAAGGTCATAAGCCTAAGGGAGTAATCCACTGGGTAGATGCTAATAACTGCTACTTTGGAACCGTAAATTTATATGAGAATTTATTTACAGTTGCAAATCCAGCTGGTGCTGAGGACTTTTTATCAACAGTAAATCCAAATTCTAAGACTGTAATTGAAAATGCTGCTTTAGAGTTAAGCCTAAAGGATGCTAAAGTAGGTCAGAGTTTCCAATTTGAACGTGAAGGTTATTTCTGTGTAGACAGCAAGTATTCTGTTGTGGGTAAACCTCAATTTAACCTAACAGTTCCATTACGTGAAACTAAAAAAGAATTCTAATAAAGATAAGTGAGATAAAGGAGTAAGACATTATGTCAGATTATAATGATGATGAAATCCAAAAAGATGGTGAAAAGCTAGCTCCACCACCAGGTAGCGATTATGAAGTAGCATTCACTTATCATTCAGAAACTCAATTAGAGCGTTCTTATGATAAGGCTCATCATTGGGTTATAAGTGGCGTACGTCCAAACCAAATCTTTTTAGATGACCGTTCTATGGGCGTAATCAATTTCCGTAAGGAAATGAAAGATCCTCTATTGATTCAAGCTGGCGTTGAGAGACTTATCGATTTTAGATGTTCTCTTACTTTGTCAGATACAGATGTTGATGCTGTATTTTCAAGCGTAAGTTATTATGAGCCAGGTTGCGAACCAACCTACATCAATGCTTATGATCCTGAATTGTCATCCATCAAAGAAGTACTTAATATGGTAAGTAATAATCTTTTTGCCTACTTGCAAAAACCATTAGTGCAAGCAGACTAAGATTAAATTAGTAAACCGCCTAAAGGCGGTTTACTAAAAACTATCTACAAGTAGTCTTACAATAGATTATTTCTAGATATTTTTTAGTTAAAAGCAAATATAAATAGGAGAAAACGTGTCAAATTTTAAGCCTAAAAAGCTAGCTATGGCAGTTGCCTTAGGTACTATGGTAGCAACTGTAATACCTGGTTGCGTGACCGTTAAAAACTATAAACAAGAATTTTTGGGAATGGACAAGAGTTCTCGCGAATCTACAGGTTACTATGACTATAAAGAAGCTAAATTAAAGAGAAACACCATTGTCGTTCCAGATAATTTAGATAATCCAGGTGAAAACACTGATTTACAAATCAAGTTCCGTAATTTAGATTCTATTAACGGTAAATTAGGTGAGGAAGTGGATGTAAGACCACCTACTGCACCATACCGTTCTGATTTAGGTTTACATTCTCAATGGGCATCAGGTGAGGCTATTGTGTGGTTTGAAGTAAATGGACCACATGGTATTCATACAGAAGATGATGCTTGGATGTTACTTGATAAAGTTCTACGTAGCATGAGAGTAGGTGTAGGCAAAGTAGGTAATGGTGAGTATATCCTTACAACTATACCAAGAGATTATGATGAGTATGGTAAGACCTATTCTGAATCAGACGAAGATGAAGGTTTACTACGTTATACTCAAGTTTATCAAATCAGAGTTGGTAGAAACCAAGCTGGTGAAATTGGTATTGCCACTAAGGTGATCTCCTCAAGCACTTCCTTATCAAATAATCATAGTATGGATGATTTGTTATCTCTAGTAGAGCAAGAGCGTTTCTCTATGGGCTTTTCAAACAACATCGTCCATGAGATTTCTCTAAAGAACGAAGTTGCTCAGTATGATCCTGATAACCTAGTGGTAACTTTAGGTCGTGATAATAACAACCACGATGCTATCTTAGTTGAAGCTCCATTTGATACTACTTCAAAACTTTTAGCTATGACTTTCCCAAGAATTGGTTGGTCTGTAAAGACTCACTCTGTTGAAAAGGCTCAGTACGAAGTTGAAGTATTAGATTCTCAAGATCAAATGGTTAAACTCTTTAAGACTAGAGGTTTACCAATTGATCATGGCTCTTATAAGATCCGTATTGGTTTAATGCCAAATGCTTGTGCGGTAACCTTCTATGATAAGGATGATAACCCACTACCAAGCCGTGTAGTTTCAGATATCTATCCTGGCTTTGCTGATCAATTAGTAGAGGAGTTCTCTGAATATAATCAACAAGCTCCTGAAGTTGTTAAAGCAAAGTAGAAGAAACAAAATTTAATTTAAACTTAAATTTAACCAATAAAAAACCTAGCGATTAAGCTAGGTTTTTTGTTGGTATTAAACTATTATTCAGCTTGTTTTAATGGTTTTTTACCAAATAACATCATTAAGATGAAGCAGAATACTGCAACAACACCACCTGTAATATTAGCAATTGAAATATCTACACCAAAGCCCATGTTTGGCTCATAAATAATGTAGCTTACAGAAATTGCGGTAATGAAGGTTGCAGGGATAGTACAAATCCAGTGGAACTTATTCTGTCTGTATAAGTAAACTGCTGCAGACCATAACATGATAGCAGCTAGAGTTTGGTTAGACCAACCGAAGTATCTCCAAATGATGTTGAAATCAACTGTTGATAGAATAATACCAATTACGAACACAGGAACTGCGATAGCTAGACGTTTAGCAGGCTTTACTTGAGGTAAGTGAAGTGCTTCAGCGATAGTTAAACGAGCAGCTCTAAAGGCAGTATCACCAGAGGTAATAGGTAGAATTACTACACCTAAGATTGCAAGAATACCACCTACAGTACCCATTAGAGCAATACAGCTCTCAAATACTACGTTACTTGCAGTACCAGCTTTAATTGAAGCTGCTAAAGCTTGTGCCTCTGGGTAGAAGGTCATACCTACGGTGCACCATACTAAACCGATGAAACCTTCAGCTACCATTGCGCCATAGAATACCATGCGACCTTCTTTCTCATTCTCAATACAACGAGCCATTAGAGGAGATTGAGTTGAGTGGAAGCCTGATAGCGCACCACAGGCAATAGTAATAAATACTAAAGGCCAAATAGGTAAGTTATTAGGATTTGGGTTCGACTCAAAAGAAGCCCAGTTGTAGAACTGATCTGGCATGTGATAGAACAAGCCTACAGTTACACCTACAGCCATGATGATTAGTAAAGCACCAAAGATTGGGTATACACGACCGATGATCTTATCAATAGGAATGATGGTTGCTAGGAAGTAGTAAGCAAAGATGATAGCAATCCAAATCCAGAATAGAGTCTTACCTTCAAATACGATGTCACAGTACTCTTGAAGAGGAGCAGCGGTGATCTTTTGTAGTAAGCCTGCTGGAGCAGTTGCGAATACTACACCTACTAATAGTAATAGCACAGTTGCAAATACGCGCATTACGTATTTTGCTTTGTTACCTAGAGTATAGCCTACAACATCAGGTACGTTAGCGCCATTGTAGCGAACAGACATCATGCCTGAGAAATAGTCATGAACTGCACCTGCGAAAATGGTACCAAATACAATCCATAGTAAAGCTGTTGGACCATATAAAGCACCCATGATAGGACCAAATACAGGACCTACACCTGCAATATTTAAAAGCTGGATTAACCATAGTTTCCATTTAGGCATGGCCACAAAGTCAACACCGTCGCTCTTTGAAACAGCAGGGGTATTTCTTTCTGGATTTGGAACGAAGATCTTTTCCACAATCCTACCATAGATTAGATATCCTAGTACCAAAGCGATGGTAGCTAGAATAAACCACATGTAGTTAGGCATAATTAACTCCTTAGTTTTGTTAGTTATGTTTCTATCTTAAATGGGTATCTTTCTGAAAAATATGTGATTTGTGTAAATTTTGAAATTTCGTTGCAAAGTTATTGATTAGTTTTTGAGAGTAATCACAAAATCTAGTAGCAATTTAGGCTTTGTAAGTATGAAAAGGAGTGACACATAAGGAATTTAAAGAATATTTTTTCTCGCTTTAAAAGTCGGAGTCTATAGGTAAAAATTGGAGAAGGGAAGCTTATAAAGACTTTTAAGTAAAAAAGAACCTCACCACTAAAGGTGAGGCAGTAACAATCTTGGAAAAAATTATAAAGCTAAGCCAAAACTGTATAAACAGTATTGCAACAAGCTTTAAAACGAAATTATTATATTCCAAAATGTGAAATGTGATAGTGATCATGATCACTATTTATTTTTGTAAATGTGAATAATTTTCTTTATAAACTTAAATTTGTTAATAAATTGTAAATTAAATGTGACGCAAGTTGTGCTAGTTGTTTTTTTAGTTATTCGATTAAAGAATTAAAAAATGTTGTCGTAAATAAGATATAAGCATAATAAAAATTACAAAATTATAATCTTTGAGAGAAACAGTATGGCTTTATTTCTTACTAATACGGCATTGCAAAGTTGTACTAGGTATATGTCTAATATAACTAGTAGCCTTAATACTGTTTACAAAAGATTAGCCTCAGGAAAAAGAATTAACTCTGCAAAAGATGATCCTGCAGGTTTTCAAATTGCTAACCGCTTAACTAGTCAAATCAATGGTTACAAACAAGGTAACCGCAATCTTAATGATGGTTTATCTTACGCACAGGCAGCTGAAGGTGCACTAGACGAAACTGTAAATATGTTACAGCGCATTCGTGTGCTAGCAATTCAAGCTGCAAATGGTACCTATGATGATGGCTCACGTAGTGCTATCAACGCAGAGGTAGAGCAACTATCTCTTGAGATCACAAGAATTGCTAAAAAAACAAATTATGCTGGCATCCCTTTATTAAGTGGTGGCTCTAAAGGTGTGTTAATTCAGTGCTCTGGACAAGCTAATGACACCATTGAGATCCCTTGTTTCTCCTCTGGCTTTACGGTATCAGGACTTGCTACATATTTAAATGCAGAAGCTAGTAGCTTTTTTGAAACTACAGCTGATGGTGAATTTAGATTTAGCCTGTCTACAGCTCAAAATGCTCAAGATGTGTTAGCTAATATCGATCAATTTATTAACGCAGTTACTGCTTATCAAGGTACTTTAGGTGGTGTTCAAAACAGATTTGAATCTGCAATTAGATTAAATGATGTAATGGCAGAGAATTTATCTGATGCCCGTTCAAGAATTGAAGATACTGATTATGCTGAAGAAGCTGCTAATTTAGCAAAACTAAACATCCAACAACAAGTCTGTGCCATGATGATGAAGCAAGCGGCGCAAAGCAAAAATATCATTTTACAGTTACTACAAAACTAAATTTTATTATCTTGTGATACAATTTTCCAAAATTAAATTTTGGAAGAATTATGCGCGGATTATTTGTAACAGGAACAGGCACTGATATTGGTAAGACCTATGTTAGTGCAGCAATTGCAAGAGAACTTACCTCAAAAAACTTAAACTTAGCTTATTATAAAGCTGCTGTAAGTGGAGCTTCTAGCATAGAAAGCTCTGATGCTGGCTTTGTAAAGCACAGTGCCAATCTCAAACAAGAAACCTCATCATTACTATCTTATTTATATGAAAAGCCACTATCTCCTCATTTAGCAGCTCGAGGAGAAGGTCGTTTTGCCTGTTTAAATAAAATTAAAGAAGACTTTAACAAGTTAAAGGAAAGTTATGACTACGTCTTAAGTGAAGGGGCTGGTGGCATTATTTGTCCTGTAGTCTATGAAGATAATATAAAGCTTATGTATACAGATATTCTAAAGGCTTTAAATCTTCCTTGTGTGGTAGTAGCTGATGCTGGGCTCGGGACAATCAATCATACAGTGCTTACCCTAAGCTACTTAAGACAACTTAATTTTAAAATTAAAGGCGTTATATTAAACCGCTTTGATAGTAATAATCCTATGCATCAAGACAACTTACGCATGGTAGAGGATCTTTCAAAAACAAAAGTTATTGCAGTCCTTTTGAATAATCAAACAAAATTACAGTTATTAGATAACCACCAAATGGAAGAGTATTTTGATGAGTGCTAGTGTAAAAGAATTACAAGAGTTTGACAGAGAACATATTTGGCATCCTGCTTGCCAAATGAAAGATTATGAGGATTTTCCTGCAATTCCAGTTGTGAGGGGAAAAGGTCCTTATTTATATACTGCTGATGGTAAAGAAATCTTAGATATCATAAGCTCATGGTGGTGTAACCTTTTAGGTCATTGCAATGAGGAGATTTCAGAGGCTATTGCAAAGCAAGCTAAAACTTTAGAGCACGTAATCTTTGCAAATTTTACTCATCCTTATGCTATAGATTTAGTCAAAGAATTACTAACTATTGTACCTAAAGGAATAGAGCATTTTAATTTTGCAGATAACGGATCTTCTGCTATTGAGATGGCTTTGAAAATTGCCTTTCAGTATCAACATCAAATAGGACAAACACAAAGAACCTTATTTGCTTGTTTATCTGATGGCTATCATGGTGAAACTATTGGTGCTTTATCTGTAGGTTCAATGGATTTATACAATTTAATGTATAAACCTATGATGATGGAGAATATCCATATTGAAGCACCAGATCTGTTCTTAAGAGCTGATGAATCAATTGAAACTAGCATTGAAAAAGCTAAAGCTGTTTTTGAAAAATATCACGATAAATTGTGTGCCTTGATTGTAGAGCCTCTATTGCAAGGTGCTGCTGGCATGAGAATTTATCCTAAAGAATATCTAAAAGCGCTTTATCAATTGTGTAAACAGTACAATGTATTGTTTATTGCCGATGAAATTGCGACAGGCTTTGGTAGAACTGGTAAATGGTTTGCCTGTGATCATGCACAAATTACACCTGATATTATGTGCTTATCTAAAGCTATCACAGGTGGTTATATGCCAATGTCTGTAGTATGTACCACCAAGGAAGTATATAACGCCTTTTTAGCAGACTACAGTGAAGGTAAAGCCTTCTTACATTCTCATACTTATGCCGGTAACCCACTTGCCTGCGCAGCAGCTTTAACCGTAATTAAAATCTTAAAGCGAGATCATATTATTGAAAAAGCTAATGTACTAGGGGAGTGGTTAAGTGAGGAATTTAGAAAACGCTTTGAAGCACTTGACTATGTAGGTCAAGTAAGACACATAGGTCTTATCAATGTTTTAGAGTTAGTAAAGGATAAAAACACCAAACAAAGATATCCTTCAAGCTTAAGAGTAGGCTATAAAATCTATCAAGATGCTTTAAAGGAAGGTTTGTTATTACGTCCAATTGGAGATACGCTGTACTTTAATCCACCTTTAAACATTCAAAAAGAGGATTTAATTAAAGCTATGGATTTAGCTTTCAAGGTTATTGATAGAAATATGAAACAATTAAGAGAGAAAATTTAAAAAGTTGGTTTAAGTAAGAGTGCATATATAAGGCGTTTATGGTCATTTTGAGTAAAATTTAGGTAAAAACCTTAAATTTTTTACTTGCACAAATGCCACAATATCATTATAATGCACTCACTTTCTTACGGATGCTTAGCTCAGTTTGGTTAGAGCATCTGCCTTACAAGCAGAGGGTCATAGGTTCGAGTCCTATAGCATCCACCATGAAAGTAAATATCCGAAAACGGATGCTTAGCTCAGTTTGGTTAGAGCATCTGCCTTACAAGCAGAGGGTCATAGGTTCGAGTCCTATAGCATCCACCATCTAGCAACCACATGGTTGCTTTTTTTGTCCCCAAATTTCTCCTCGCAAAAGCTTTTTTAGCACCTAAATAGACAATTTTAAAATTCGATTGACTAATGCAATTATTTATCAATAATAGTCTTTAATAAAACATTTATTACCAGTAAATGTCTTAGGTATCTTGCACTATCATCTCAAGATACTTCTTAAATTCACGCAAAAAAGAATAACTTTTTGCCTTTACTTAAACCTAAAGAGTAAAGCTTTTAATTGACGTTATCCGTCAAAGTTTGATTGTCATTTCATATCTTTAAAAAGATATCAATGCATTTTCTTTAAGTTAAATAAAATGCATTGGCAAATTTTGGAGCTTTCATGTCTGCTACCTTATTGTTTTGTATATGCTTAGCATATTTTGCTTTAGCATATTTTGTTTATGGCGGTTTCTTAAAGAAACTATTTGCCATCGATCCTAATCGTCCAACTCCTGCTGTAACTGAGGCAGACGGTATCGATTTCGTTCCAACTCCAGCCCCAGTATTGTTTGGTCACCACTTTGCTTCAATTGCAGGTCCTGGTCCTATCGTAGGTCCAATCATGGCTGCATACTTTGGTTGGCTACCAGCTTTAATTTGGATCTTAGTTGGTTGCGTGTTTGTGGGTGCATTCCACGATTTTGCTTCACTAGTTATTTCATTACGTAACAAGGGGCGTTCAGTTTCTTTTGTTATGGAAAAAATGATGGGCTTTACTGGTAGACAGTTATTCTTATCTTTCTGCTTGTTATGCCTTCTATTAGTAGTTGCAATTTTCACACTACTTATCGCAGGTTTATTTACAGCTTTCCCAGAAGTTGCAACCTCCTCAATCTTCTTTATTATTCTTGCACCATTATTCTCACTAGTAACTTTAAAGTTTGGTGTAAGTTTAAAGATTGCTTCTTGCGTATTTATTCCACTTGTATTCTTTGGCGTATACCTAGGTCAATTATTCCCATGCGACCTAAAGGTATTGTTTGATGCAACAGCTGATGCTGCTCAAGTTACAGCAGATGTAAAAGCTATTTGGATTGCAGTTTTAGCTCTATATATTTTTGCAGCTTCTGTAATGCCTGTTCAATGGTTACTACAACCACGTGACTATATGAACTCTTGGTTGCTATATGCAATGTTAGCTTTAGGCTTTGCTTCAATTTTAGCTTTCCAACCTGATATCAAGATGGAGGCTTTCACTGGTTTTGAAGCTGTAACTGGTGATGGCAAGATGACTAATTTAGTGCCTGCACTATTCATCTTTATTGCTTGTGGCGCTTGCTCTGGTTTCCATGCCTTAGTTGCATCAGGTACCACTTCAAAGCAACTTGATAATGAAAAGCATGCCTTACCTATTGGTTATGGTGCTATGTTAATTGAAGGTGTTTTAGGTATTATGGCTTTAGTTGCTGTAATGTCTATGGATCATAGTGTGTTTGTGGATTTAGGTAAGAACCCACCTAAGGCTTTTGCAACTGGTATCTCAGGTTTCTGCGCTGCTTTAGGCTTAAATGTTCAGTATGCTATGTCTTTCATCTCTTTGGCAATCTCTGCCTTTATGATGACCTCTCTTGATACTGCAACCCGTCTAGGTCGTTTCATTTGTCAAGAATTGTTCATGCCTAGAGCAAAGGGTGAAGATCAAGTTGTAGATGTTAAAGCTATCAATCCTTTAAGAAAAGTTCTTTTAAATAAGTACGTAGCTTCAGCAATTATTGTTCTAGCATCTGTATTTTTAGCAACTAGTGGCGAAGCTCCTGCTTTATGGCCAATCTTTGGTGCTTCAAATCAGTTAATGTCAGCTATTACTTTATTAGTAATTTCTTTGTGGTTGTTATCACGCAATGTAAATTGGTTAGTGGCTTTCATCCCAATGGTATTTATGACCGTTATGAGCTTATGGGGTGTTATCCAGGTAGTACAACAGCAGTGGAATTCTAATGGTGTATTAGTTGGTATTGGCTTAGTTTTAGTGGTTATGGATGTACTAATGGTAATTATAGGTATCAGCGTAATCTCTCACCACTTTAAAAAAGCTTTCTCAAAGCAATAATCTTATCTAAATGAAAAGCTAGGCTTTATGCCTAGCTTTGTCATAAAAAACTTACAGTTTCTTTGTAAAAAACTCTAGCATCAAATCTAACAGTGGCTCTTGAAAGAATCTAATATCAGCATGTCCTGCCTTTTCAACTTCGCACAAGTCTACATCAGCTCCTTTGCTTTCTAAAATGTCGTACAGCCTTTTACTTTGAGAAAAAGGAACTAAGGTGTCTTTATTGCCGTGAATTAACAGAATAGGAACAAAGTTGTTTTCTTTTTCAGCTAAATTGATAGGATTTAGATCATATAGAGCAGGGGATTTTGAAGGAAAACCTGTCCAATTTTGTAAAAAGTTATCACCAGTTTTTTCAAAATACTCATCGAAGATATCACATACAGGATACCAGGCAAACACTGCTTGCACGTCACTTGAATATTCAAGTTTATTGCCAACCTCTAAGTTTTTGTCGTGATTTAAAGCAGCTAAAAGTGATAAGTAACCACCAGCTGATTCACCAAAGATCCCAAAACGCTTAGGATCTAAGTTGAATCTGTCACTTTGAGATCTTAAAAAACGGATTGCAGCTTTCACATCCTCAAGGGCAGCAGGCATTTTTGCTTCATTTGCCAATCGATATTCAATTGAGGCTATAGCAAAATTACCTTGCAAGGCAAGTTTTGATAGGTAAGCAAGATGCGCGTTTTTATCTACCATTTCAAAACCACCACCACAAATCCAGATAAGGCAAGGAAGTTTTTGCATACTTTCAGCATAGATTAGATTTAGTTTTAAATCTTTTCTTGTATGGTTAAACCAAGTGTCTACTTGAGTAAAACTAAGATCTGATACCACGTTAAACTGAGCTCTTTTAGGCTCTATCTCTACTAACTTATGCATGTCGCCTCCTAAATGAATGTGAGTTCTAATTATAGTAGCTTAGAGTATTATTTCATTCTATGAGCTGTGAAGGAATATCTTAAATAAATTTGCTTTATGATGAGGATAGTGAAATTTATATCGACAAAAGCGATAATATTTTTGGTAATTTATACCTTTTTCAAATCAGTTGTTTTGCGCTAAAGGTAATTTTTTAAGCTTATCTATTTGATAAAGTAATTGCCATTCTAGGATCAAAGAGCATGAAAAAAACTTCACAAAATAAGACAAAACTAAACTCTAAATATGAAGGAATGGCTCTATTTGAGATTGAAAAAGATCTCTTGAAGGTATCAGAGGTTAAAAGTCCTAAGCTAGATTTAGGATCTTTAGAGAAAGACTATAAAGAATTAGCTTTAAGACACTATTCAAATTTTAATCAACAAACTACTGAGTTTTTGTATAAAGCTTATTTACAAAGTTTTCTAAAGCAAGATCAAGAAGCTAGAAAAGTATTACGTGATATTGTAAATAATATTGCTTTTGAGAATTTAAAACCTTATTTTCAAAAAGAGTTTAAGGATTTTAATGAAGCTTTAAGCTATTACGAAGACAATTATGAACTTGTTACTTTATTTGCTGATGTTCACAATCTAATTCCTCCAAAACAGTATGATGAATCTAAACTAGATGACATAAGTAATGATGACTTATTTGACGTCATGCGTTTAGATCATTTGTGTAGTTTTTACACAAGTCTCAAAAGATCTTGCTATGTTTCCTGCTGTTTTGCAGCTTTATTTAGTAGCGCCTATGATGCTGTTCATAGTAAAGCTAAAGATCAAAAAGTATCTAGTTTTGATAAACGAGTTTGTCTGATAGTAAGTTCCTTAAAATTATTCATTGATAGAACTTTTAATGCCCATAAAGAGTATAAATGGGAGAGTTTATTAAATAAGTTTTCTGATTTAATCGTAAGTGGTTTACATAAAGATTTAACCGTTTATGACTACTCTTATCAAAGATCTGAAAAGGTAGCATCTGAGGTTATCATAGGAGTTCCTGGTAACGTCGCTTTTAAAATTGGTCAAGCTTTCTTTAATGGTACAGATTTACCTCTAAATAAATTCCATGCTAAAGATTGGTTTGCCTATGGTGCAGCCGTAGGTGACATTAAGTGCGCTCTTGCCTATATCCTATATTTTATGGACATCAATTTTGAGAAAAATGGCGTTGCCTATGACAAAATTGCCTTTATGCACGCCTTATTATTCAATAATTTTGTGGCAAGCGTTGATCGTTGTTATAGAGGTGCAAAAGGAACTATTTTTGGTTTTATCCCACTTGATAGTGAGAATACCAAGCTTCTTGAAGCAAGTATCATAAACTTACTCAATTTCTATATTGACTATCATCTAAAATCAAAGCTATGCAACGTTACAGGCTTAGAGTATTACTTTAAATTAGCAAAGCAGATTTTTATAGATTTTAGTGAAGTTTTAAAAGCTATTATAGACGATTATTCCTATGATCCTAATCTCTTACCTCATAAGGAAAGATTATTTTCAGCAGTAGCTTGTTTCCTAAAATTTGATGATAGTTTTAACAAAAATTCACTTGTTAAATTATTAGCTCAAAGATGTGATATTGGCTATTACGGTGAAAGCTATATTGATGAAGTTTTACTTGATATTATCTTAAAAGGCATTAAAAAGAAAGACGAATATAGCTACAAGGCCTACTACAACTACAATATAGGTATTGATACTGACTTAGAGGAGGAAATTGAGTCTAAGTATCTAAATAAGTTGTCAAAGCAAGGTTTTGCTAGAGCCACATTTATTCTTGGAAAGCGTGCACGAGAGAACTGTAATGATGAAAAAGCTGTTTCCTATTGGAAGAAAGCTTCAGAGCAAGGCGACTATTTGTCTTTAATTAGTTTAGCTTTATCTTGTGCTGAAAGTGGTGCTAGAAAGGAAAGTATCGAGTATGCAACAAGAGCTGTAGATAGAGGTATGGTATTAGGCTATATGGTCTTATATCAAGAATACTTAGCTACTGATCCTATGCTTGCTTACACTTATTTACGCTATGCAAGTGAATATCTAATTCCTAAGGCTACACTTAAACTAGTAGCTTGCAAAAAGGAAGGAACATATAAGCCATTACCATTTTTAAGACACTTTGAGCAATTAGAAGAGCTTTCAAAGGAAGATGCCTATGCTTGTCAGCTGTTAAGTCGTTTTTATGCGTTAGGTATTATTATGCCTTGCAATGGAAAAAAGTCTTTAGATTATCAATTGCAAAGCTTCTCTTTAGGTGGTGGAACTAGTGTTTTACATTTGTATGATAATGGCTATCAAAATTTTAGCCAAGACACTAGAAATTTCTCTTTGTTTCCTACTTTTAGAGAAGTTTTATCATCAGGAAGCTTTGACTTTATCGTCAATGATGCTGAAGAAGATGTGGAAGTTAGAGCCATAGGTGATAAAGATAGAGTAGACCGTATATTCTCTGATATTGTAAATGACTTAATCAAAGGAACCACTAAGTTAGAGCATGATATTTTACATAATCTTAAAGCTCACTATTGCGATATAAAGCTTCCAAAAAAGTTAGCTTTAAAGCCAAGTTGTCTTTGCTATCAGGAATTAAATGAGTTGTTGCTTACAGGTTGCTATTCCATTACAAAGTTTGGTTCAAATGAATTTTCTGTTCCATTGGAGCACTGTCTCTGTTGATTGGAGCAATCTATTTATGAACGTTGGAGCAAATAAAATTAAATACTGGAGGCGAAAAACCGCCACATTTACACTGATTGGAGCAAAATTCCTTAATTATTGATTTGGATATACCGTTCTTTAAATTGCGCAATGGTGCGTAATTTTAAGGAAATATATTCAATGAAAACTGATATTTCAAAATTAAGGCTTATCGTTAAAGCAATCCTTGTAGAGAACCTCAAGAACCGTGAGATTTGCCGAAAGTATGGTGTTAACAGTTCTACCGTAAGCAGATATTCTAAGGATTTAAACTCAACTGTA
>CACZXZ010000023.1 GCA_902785325.1 uncultured Succinivibrio sp.
ATTAGATCTGTTTTATCTACATATATTCTCTGCTCCTTTCTTAACTTTGCAAAATCACTTACACCATTAGGTAATTTGTTTAAATCTTCAAACATAATAGATCTCCTATAAACGATTTCTTAAACAAGGCGGGAATTTTGAAGCTACAAATACTCAAACTTGCTACTTTGAGTATTTTGCATTATTGATTCAAATAAGTGTTGTTTTTTCTTAAATCAGCAAGTTAGAAGTTATTTGATTAGCTGTCTTTTTAACCATCTCAACAATACTTGGTAATTTATCTGAAACAAATTTACTGATAGTACCTGATACAGAAATGGCGCCGATTAAGTGCCCATCAAGATCAATAATTGGTACTGCAATACATCTAATCTCTAAATTACCTTCACCATTGTCATAGGCAAAGCCACGATTGTGGATGGAAGCTAACTCTTTTCTTAAAGCTTGAGGGGTAGCAATAGAGTTAGCAGTTTTCTTTGTATAGTCAAGGGAATTTAAGATACTCTCACGTCTTACACTTTCTTGATAGGCTAAAAGACATTTTCCTATAGCACTGTGAACTAAAGAGATCTCCCCACCTTGTCTTGAGAGGATCCTCATATTAGAGTGAGGGCTTGTTTTAAGTGCTACATAGTAGGCTTTATCGTCATCCATGATTCCAAAGTTAGCAACTAGGCAATCAACGCTATCAATAAGCTTCTCAAGGTATGGTGAGATAATTTCACTTAAGTCTAGACTCTCTTGAGCACTAGATCCTAAAGATACTAATTTAACCCACAGCTGAATGGTTTTATCAGAATTTTGACGCAAGAGTCGAAGCTTAATCATATCATCGACTAATACGTACACAGAGCTTCTTGGAAGGGAGGTTAAGCTTATTAACTCAGAGATAGTGCAGCGTCTATTCTTTTGTAAGACTTCTAAAATTCTTAAAGCGCGCTCTAGGGCAGGTACTCTGATAGTAGACATAAGCTTTTCCTTATCTTTTTATTCAATTATAAGAAAAAGCTTTAATAATTTGTAGCTTATCCTGGAATGATCATGCCCATTTCACGCATTTTGGCAATCTTATAACGCAAGGTGCGTGGACTAATGCCTAGTTTTTCAGCAACTTCCTGTCTTGAGCCACGGTATTCAATTAACGCATCAAGAATAATTTGGTATTCCTGTTGCTTTAATTCACCACCTAAATCTTGAGGGATCTTTTGATTTCTAACAGCGCTATCAGATGGCATTGCTGTGTTTGCTTCTGTTTCTTGAACAGGCTCGATTTGAGGCTCTACACCATCAAAGTCAAAGCTATTACTCTGCAGTGCATCCTCAAGAGAGTTCTCATCAAGAATAATGCACTTGTCATCCACCACACCGTTAGTAGCTAAGATTAAAGCACGTTGCATTACATTATCTAATTCACGTACGTTACCTGGCCAGGAGTAGTTTTGTAACTTTACCTGAGCACTATTATCTAAGGTAGGAATGGCTACCTGCTCTTGGGTTGCGTGTTTTGACAATAAGAATTTTGCAATTGGAATTATGTCTTTTGGACGCTTGCATAGTGGTAACCAACGTAGTGGGAAGACATTTAAACGGTAGTAAAGATCTTCACGGAATTTCTTTTGAGCAACTGCTTCTTTTAAATCACGATTTGAGGTTGCAATTACACGTACATCAAGACTAATAGTCTTACGAGAGCCTAGTCTTTCAACTTCTTTTTCTTGAAGCACACGTAGTAGCTTTGCCTGCAAACCTAAATCCATTTCGGTGATTTCATCTAATAAAATAGTACCACCTTGAGCTTGTTCAAACTTACCTGGACAAGCTTGTACAGCACCTGTAAAAGCACCTTTTTCATAGCCAAATAAGGTAGCCTCTAGCATAGAATCAGGAATAGCAGCACAGTTAATAGCTACAAAAGGACCTGAGGCTCGATTTGACTTGTCATGAACGTATCTTGATAAAACCTCTTTACCAGAGCCTGAAGGACCTGTGATCATCACGGTTGCATCGGTTGCTGCAACCTTTGCAGCTAATGCTAATAGTTCACCAGTTGAAGGATCAGCAAAAATAGGCTCTCCTTTTACTACCTTACTTACAGGTACATAGCGAGAAACTTGGTTTAATAACACCTCAGGTGCAAAAGGCTTTGCTAGATAATCAATAGCACCATCACGCATAGCTCTTACAGCGCCATTGATATTTGCATAGGCAGTCATCAATAAGACTGGCAGTTGTGGGTATTTCTCGTGAATTGAATTTAATAAAGTATGGCCATCCATACCTCCCATTTGGATATCGGAGATGACCATATCAACTTTTTGTTTGGTTAGGATCTCTAGAGCTTTTTCACCACCATCCGCCTCAAGGCATACATAACCTGTCAGCATCAAGGTATCTACAATTGCTTCACGTAATTGGCTATCATCATCTACAATAAGAATTTGACTGTTGCTCATAGTTTTCCTTAACCTAAACTAGGCTACCGATTGCTCAACTGCTACATTTAAGCTCTCGGATGGCTCTAGATTTCCTTCATATTTAGGGATAGTAATGGTAAATACAGTTTCTTGCTCGTTTGAGGTTAATGATACATTACCTTGATGAACTTTAGCTACTGCAGCCACTACTGCTAAGCCTAAACCGGTACCGTTACTCTTAGTAGTATAGAATGGTTCAAAAATCTTAGCACAAGTGCTTTGACTAATCATTGGACCGTCATTTTTTACACTAATCATAACATTCTTAGCATTACTTACTAATTCAATCATAACGTTTTTTGCGCCAGCTTCAATGGCATTTGTCACTAAATTAGTAATTGCTCCGTTTAAGGCAGTAACGTTACCTAACATTTTCATTGGACGTGGACCAATGTTAGTAGTCAAATTAGCGCCACTTCTTTCAACCACTGAAGCTACAGAGCTTGTAACCCCTTCAACAAGATCTACAGCATCTAGTAATTTTACAGTCTGCTCACCAGATCTTGCATACATTAGAATATCACTAACTTGTGACTCTAAAGCCTCTAATCTACTCATTAACTTCTTTTGGAAGATAGTTCTATTAGCAAGTGGTAACTTAGTATTGCCTAAGTTAGCTGCATATAAAATAGCAGCAGACAAAGGAGTTCTAATTTGATGAGCTAAAGAAGCTGCCATCTTACCTAGAGAGGACAATCTCTCCATGTGATTTAGCTTATCTGTAAGCTCACGAGTTGCAGTCTGATCAGTCATTTGTACTAACTGACCATGAGATAAAGGCTTGGTAGATACCTGAAGTCTCTTACCGTCTACAGTAGAGATCTCCTGACCGTCATCTTTACGTGGTGCAAACACTTCATTGATAACTTGATACCACTTTCTACCTTCTAATTGAGTTACATTAAGCATGTTTAAAGCTGATGCATTAGCTTTTTTAACAATACCAAACTCGTCAACTACAATAATTGCTGAAGGCTCTTTCTCAAAGATCTCTTTGTATAGTTCAAGTTCATTTATAGAAGTTGTCATAAGTCACCTCACTTGTTGTTATGACAACTTATTCAACATTCATGCCACATTAAGTTTTTTGTTTATTATCAGTAAGTTACCAATTAACTTAATTTTGCATGTCTAAAATTTGACTAAAAGCTTTGGTGAGGATCTTTAATAGTTGCGCGCTTTGAGCAAACAGCACAATTTTGATTGCAAGGTGGCAATTTCATGACTTTTACATTCATGTCTAAAGCTTCAATAGTAAGCATTCTACCTGTTAAGAGTTTGCCTAAGTTAAGTAGATACTTTACACACTCTAAAGCTTGGATATTACCAATTACTCCAGGTAAGGGACCAAAGACACCAATCTCTTTATTAGAAGGTAAACTCTCTTTATTTGGGATCTTCTCAAAGATACAACGATAACATGGACCTTTGCCTGGCACATAGGTCATCACTTGCCCCCTAAAGTGAATAACTGCTCCATGACAAAATGGCTTATGCGCAATTACACACGCATCATTGATTAAAAACTTAGCTTCAAAAGAGTCTGTACAATCAATGATAAAATCATAGTCTTTAATGATCTCAAGTATGTTATCAGCAGAAATAAAGGTGTTATGGACTATTACTTTGACATCAGGATTTAAAGCATTGATTTTGTTTTTAGCAGACTGAGTTTTAAGTCTACCCACATCCGCTGTCTCATGGATCACCTGACGTTGCAAATTACTTTTATCTACAACATCGTCGTCAGCAATACCAATAGTACCGATGCCAGCTGCTGCTAAGTACATTAAACAAGGTGAGCCTAAACCACCTGCACCTATGACTAATACTTTTGAGTTAAGTAATTTCTTTTGTCCTTCAATACCAAATTCTTTGATAGTGATATGACGAGAATATCTTTCAAGTTGCTCTTGAGATAATTCCATAAATACTCCAATTAGTTTGACTAATCTAAAAACTAAAAAAGCCTTAGGCTTTTCTAGTAGTCTAAGGCTTTTTACAAAATTGTAAATTAAAAATTAACCTACAAATACACGGGCATTTCTAAATAGTCTTACCCATGGGCTATCCTCACCCCATGAATCTGGGTGGTATGAGTTAGCAACAGTTCTCATTACACGCTCTGGGTGTGGCATTAAGATAGTGAAACGACCATCTGTATTAGTTACAGAGGTAATACCATTAGGTGAACCGTTAGGGTTTAATGGGTATTGCTCTGTTACCTTACCACTATGATCAATGTAACGAACTGCAATTTGACCTGATTTCTCTAGAGCCTCTAAGTGAGCTTGATCTCTAAACTCTGCTCTACCCTCGCCGTGAGATACCACGATAGGTAACTTAGAACCTTCCATACCAGCAAATAGTACTGATGGGCTCTTTTGGATCTCAACTTCCACAAAACGTGCTTCAAAACGCTCTGATAAGTTAGTTACAAAACGAGGCCAATTCTCAGCGCCAGGAATTAAAGAAGCTAGAGTTGACATCATCTGACAACCGTTACATACACCTAAAGCAAAGGTGTCTTTACGGTTAAAGAATCTTGAGAACTCATCAGCTGCAACTGAGTTGAAAAGAATGGATTTTGCCCAACCTTCACCAGCGCCTAATACGTCACCGTAAGAGAAGCCACCGCAAGCAGCAAAGCCCTTGAAGTCATCAAGTTTTACTTTACCAGTTAACACATCTGACATGTGAACATCGATACAGTTAAAGCCTGCGCGGTTGAAAGCAGCTGCCATTTCACCTTGTGAATTTACGCCTTGCTCACGTAAGATGGCAACCTTAGGTGCTACACCCTTGCTAATGTAAGGAGCTGCAACATCCTCGTTGATATCAAAGGTTAATTCTGCAAATAGACCTCTATCATTTGACTCATCCTTAGCGTCAAACTCTTGTTTTGCACACTTAGGATTATCACGTAGAGCTTGCATTTGATAAGTGGTTTCAGCCCAAATCTTTCTGAAGTACTGACGTGGCTCATCAATGATGCTGTTACCATCACGCTTGAAGACGATTCTGTCATCACCACGTAAAGTACCAATCTCAAAGATGCAATTTGCCAGACCATGACCTGATAGAATATTCATTACAGTCTCAGCATCATCACGTCTTACTTGTAATACAGCACCTACTTCCTCAGAGAATAACACTGCTAAATCGTCTTCACCTAAAGTATCGATGAATACTTCAACACCAGTGTGACCTGCAAAGGACATTTCACAGATAGTAGTGAATAGACCACCATCAGAAATATCGTGGTAAGCAAGTAGTAAATCTTTGCGATTTAAGAATTGAACTGCATCAAATAATCCCTTTAATCTTACAGGACTATCTAAATCTGGGCACTTATCACCTAACTGACGATAAACCTGAGCTAAAGCAGAACCACCTAAACGGTTTTGTCTCTCACCTAGAGTTACATAAATTAAGGTAGTGTCACCTTTATCAGTACGTAACTGAGGTGTTAAAGTCTTTCTAATATCCTCAACTCTTGCAAAAGCAGAAATGATTAAAGACATAGGAGCTGTTACAGTCTTAGTCTTACCATCTTCTTCCCAAGTAGTCTTCATTGACATAGAGTCTTTACCTACAGGTACTGTAATACCTAATTGAGGGCAAATCTCCATACCTACAGCTTTTACAGCCTCAAATAAACCAGCATCCTCACCTGGGTGACCATTTGGAGCCATCCAGTTTGCAGATAACTTAACACGCTTTAACTCACCAATGTCAGCTGCAGCGATGTTAGTAATAGCTTCAGCTACTGCTAAACGAGCTGATGCACCGTGATTTAATAGGGCTACAGGAGTTCTCTCACCTACAGCACCAGCCTCACCATGGTAGCTATCATAAGAAGTAGCTGTTACTGCAACATCTGATACAGGAACCTGCCATGGACCTACCATCTGGTCACGAGCAACTAAACCTGTAACTGATCTGTCACCGATAGTAATTAAGAAGGTCTTTTCAGCAACAGTTGGTAATCTTAAAACTCTGCAAGCAGCTTCATTTACATTTACACCTTCTAAGTTTAAAGCAGGTGAATGTTGCTCTAAAGTCTTAACATTCTTGTGCATACGAGGTGGCTTACCTAATAGTACATCTAGTGGTAAGTCAATTGGCTTGTTACCAAAGTAAGGATCCTCAAGTACTACACGGCGCTCTTTAGTAGCCTCACCGATTACTGCGTATTGAGCTCTTTCTCTCTTACAGAAGTTCTCAAAGATTTCAAACTTGTCGGCAGCTACTGCTAATACGTAACGCTCTTGAGACTCATTACACCAAATTTGTAGTGGTGACATACCAGGCTCATCGTTAGGGATCTTACGTAGATCAAAACGACCACCTACGCCACCGTCTGATACTAACTCAGGCATTGCATTAGATAGACCACCAGCACCTACGTCATGGATAAACATGATTGGGTTGTTGTCACCTAATTCCCAGCAAGCATCAATAACTTCTTGGCAACGACGTTGCATTTCTGGGTTGCCACGTTGAACAGAAGCAAAGTCAAGATCTTCAGAAGAAGCACCTGAGTTCATGGAGGAAGCTGCACCACCACCTAAACCGATGTTCATGGCAGGACCGCCTAAAACGATTAGTTTTGCACCTGGATCGATATGATCTTTGATGATGTGCTCACGACGGATGTTACCCCAACCACCAGCTAACATAATTGGCTTGTGGTAACCACGAACTTCAGTACCGTTGAAAGAAGTTACTTGCTCTTCATAAGTTCTAAAGTAACCACATAGGTTTGGACGACCAAACTCGTTGTTGAAGCTTGCACCACCTAAAGGACCATCAATCATGATCTGTAGTGCTGAAGCTAAACGACCTGGTTTGCCAAAATCGTGCTCCCAAGGTTGAATTGCACCTGGAATACGAAGATTTGATACGCTAAAGCCACAGATACCGGCTTTAGGCTTTGAACCTACACCAGTTGCACCTTCATCACGGATTTCACCGCCTGAACCTGTAGCTGCACCTGGGAATGGAGAAATAGCTGTTGGGTGGTTGTGAGTTTCAACCTTCATTAAGATAGGCATATCCTCTTCATGGTATGCCCACTCATGATTTGGATTAGGGAAGAAACGACCAGCCTTAGAGCCTTCCATCACAGCAGCATTGTCTTTGTAGGCTGACAATACATAATCTGAAGTTTGCTCGAAGGTATTTTTAATCATACCAAATAAAGATTTATCTTCTTTTTTACCATCGATAACCCAGTCAGCACCGAATACTTTATGACGGCAGTGCTCTGAGTTCATTTGAGCAAACATGTATAGTTCGATATCGGTAGGATCACGACCAATACCCTTGAAACTATCTAATAGGTATTCCATCTCAGGCTCAGATAAAGCTAAACCTAATTCAACGTTAGCTACCTTTAAAGCCTCCATACCGCCAGTAGTTAAAGCTACGGTCTTAAATGGCTTTGGTGACTGCTTTTCAAATAATGCAGCGCCTTCTTCAAGAGATGGTAGAACATTTTCCATCATGCGGTCGTGAATTAAAGATTTTACTTTTTGCTTTTCAGCATCAGTTAAAGCACCACCTTGCTTTACTACATAGTAAGCAATACCGCGCTCAATTCTTAAAATCTTAGTTAAACCACAGTTATGTGCAATATCTGTAGCTTTAGTTGCCCAAGGAGAAATAGTACCTACTCTTGGGATCACAAAGAATAATTCACCCTCGTCTTTTGACTCTGCTTTAGATGGACCATAACTTAGGATCTTTTGTAAAACTGACTGCTCTTTATCGGTCAGTGTTTCTTTAGTATCAACTAAGTGTACAAAATGAGTGCTAATTGAACTTACTTTGATGCCTTCATCACTTAGAGCTTTGATGATTTTCTCAAGTCTAAAGGTGGAAACGGCTGGAGAACCTTGAATGATATCCATCAGAAATGTTCCTGTAAAAGTATAACGTTGGGTAAAAAAGAGAATTGACTAAATTAGTCAAAAATTTCGTGCGTATTTTATCACATTCAAAGCAAAATATCTTAACCAAATGTGTCTGTTATCAAGATAGCTTTGATTGTAAAAAGTAAGGTTTTAGCTTTTGAGTTTAAGGCATTAAAGTCAAAAGCTTAAACATTCATTTTGTCTAATTTCAATTTCCTCAAAACATTTACACTCCTTGTAATTTTAATCTTGGTATAATGGCTACATCGGAGGAACCGTTATGAAGAAATCTAGCCGCCTATTACCAAGATCTAACACTAGCCGTCGTTCTCGCATTAGACAAATGTACATCAAATCTGCAAGAGCCCGCCGTCAAGCAAGACAAGAAGTATTTTTCATCCAAGAAAAAGCTCAAGAATAAATTTAGGCACTCTTCTTGCATATAGATTAATCAATAATGTAAAAGTGGCAATTTTATGCCACCAAATTCTTATGCAAGGAGAGAATTATGTACGGTCGTAATCTTAAAGCCTATCAAAAGACCACAGTTACAGCAGAAATCTCGGTAGCTGATCCATATTACGTTACAAAGCTATTATTCCAAGGTGTATTTGAGCGTTTAGCTCAAGCTAAAGGTGCAATTGAGCGTGGTGACTTAGCTTTAAAGGCTAAAAAACTATCCTCAGCAACTGCAATTATCGAAAATTTAAGAAGCACGTTGGATTTTTCACAAAGCCAGTCTATAGCTCAAAGCCTTTTTGACATATACTCATATATGTTAGATCAAATAGCTGATGCCTCCATTATGGTGGACACTAAGCCAATTGATAATGCAATTAGAGCTTTTATGCCAATTAAGAATGCTTGGGATTCTATTTCTGTAGAAGCTCAACAAGAGGCAAGTTCAAAACGTACTAAAGAACAATTAGATATTGATCTAAATCACGACAATAATATTGCAAAAGGTTATATTTAAAGGATTGTTATGCAATTAGATGAGTTAATTCGTAAGATCATGGAAGCTGAACGAGCTTTAGGTAATGAACTTGAAAGAGACGACTTAGGTTTGTCTTTAGATTATGCTCAAATTGCACAAGACAATTTAAAAAAGCTTACAGAGCTTTGCAAAACTCTTTCAGGTGACGATTTAGTTAAAGCTAAAGAGTTTGCCACATCCTATGCTGAGCACATCAAAGAGCAAATTAAAAATTTAGCTCTAGAACAATCAAAGGTTGGCGATGAGTACCGCAAAGTTAAAGGTAAACATAAAATCAGCAATCAATACGTTCAATTTCAAAAAAAGATAAAGAATAACTCAACTAACAGCATTAAGGCTTAACAATATGGCAAAAAAGACCATTGACGATTTAATGACAAGTGATGTCTCACTTGAAACCCTTGCAACTAAAGTAGGACCACTTACTCAATTTGATGAAAAAAAATTGAGGGAATTGTCAGCACTACAAGCTCAAATGGGCGATTTTTTAATTGAGCGTTTTCAAAACAATATCGCAGCTTTTGAGCAATACATGCCAAATATTGCTAATACCTTTAGAGATTATCGTCCTAAAAAGACTCTTGATTTTTTCTGTACCGACAACGGTATTCCAAACTTAATTCTTACAGAGAAGAACGAATTCTTTTATAAAACCTTTGATCCTTTCGCTTTATGTAAGGCTCAGGTGGATGCAATTTTAAGTAAAGCTAGTCTCTTGCAGACTTCCTACACTAAAGAGTGGGATCCTTACGGTCAAATTCACTTTAAATATTTACGTGCAGCCGTTGAAGTTGAGCAGAGTTTCCAAAAAGAAGGGGATTTAACCCCTAAAGAAATTGGATCTATTCCTAATTGTATTATGTTAGGTGTAGGTTTAGGTTATCAACTAGCTTACCTTTATGAGCAAGTTGAAATTGCCAATATGGTAATTGTAGAGCCTGACTTAGACATCTTTTTTGCCTCCTTACATGCTTTTGATTGGGCAAGTTTATTAAAGTTTTTGTTTGACAATAAGTATGGCATTCACTTGATGCTAGGGCAAACACCAAAAGACTTCTTTATTGACATGGAGAAGTACTATGCTCACCACGGAAGATTTATTTCAGGCTCTTGGCTTGGCTATGTACACTACTCTTCAGATAGAATTCGTACTTTAGGTAAAATCCTTTTAGATGATTTTGCAGCAATTCATGCTGCTATGGGCTTTTTTGACGATCACTTATTTGGTTGCTCCCACGCATGTAGAGCAATTTTAGATAGAAAGTCCTTTGTTAAACAAAAGCCTGAGATGCTAGATAAGTTAAAAAAACTACCTGTATTTATCGTAGGCTCAGGTCCATCTCTAGATCACGATATTCAATTCTTACGTAAAAATCAGGACAAAGCTATCATTATTGCTTGTGGTACTGCTATTGACACTTTATACCATGCAGGTATTAAGCCTGACATCTATGCATGTACTGAAAGAACACCTGAGATTAGCGATGCTCTAAGTGTAATCCCTGACAAACACTTTTTTGACGACATTATTTTAATGTGTGGTGACGTAATTCACCCTTATACCACCAAATTATTTAAGCACACTGCTATCTTTGCAAAATACGATGAGCCTTTTGCAAAATATGCAGGAGCCCACTTAAGGGATTATAGCCAAGTAAAGCCTGTACAGTTGATGACTCCTTTAGTTGGTAACATGGGTGTATCAGGTGCTTGCTATTTAGGTCTTGAGAACCTATATCTATTCGGTCTTGATAATGGTTCTCGTGTTGAAGATCAAGAAATGCACTCTAAGTACACCACCCTTTACAATTGCCACAATAATGGCGTTTCCAAAAAGAGTGGCTCCTATGCAACTCCTGATGTGGTAGAAGCAAACTTTGGTGGTACTTGCAAAACTGGTTACTTCTTTAAGTTATCTGCTCGTAATATGGGCTTTATTATCGGCACTTTACAAAATGAAGGACAAGACATTCATTGTTATAACTGCTCTGATGGTGTAAAGATAAAAAGCACAGTTCCAATGCACTCAGAGGATCTAGCTAAAGATTTTGATAAGCTACCTGCTTTAAATAAAAAAGAATTCTTTGATTTCATGGTCAATGAAAAAACAATGCCTCTAACAGAGACTACAATGGAGCACTTAAAAGCCTTATTTAGCGAAAAAGCTTTTAACTCTATAGTGGATAAGATTCTTGATCAATTGAATAACGCTAAGATTAACAATCGTACTGACGGTATTCAGCTTTTAGAATCTGTAAGTGAGTATTTAACTTTCCTTGAGCAAAATGCTGTAACTTATTTTATGGGTGACTGCTTAGAAGGCTCTTTACAAACTTACTTTATTGTAGCTACTAAAGCTTTATATAAAGTAAGAGATGAGAAAGTATGTATTGAGCACTTTTTAAAGATCTTAGAGGTGATTAAAGATTTCTTAGAGGAGACTAAGTCTTTATTTAAGTATCTTCCAAACTATGTCATTTACGAGCATCGTAAATATCATACTAATGGTAAAGTTGGTGTGGATTATCCTACAGCTAAAGCACCTGACTTTCCACCACGACGTAAGATCATCTATAAAGAATACGACGATCCTCAGAAAGTATTTGAAAAAAAATACAAGTAAGAGCAAAAAGGATGGCTTTAGCCATCCTTTCTTTTTACTACTTAGATTTTACTGTAGTAGTCTTTTTCTTTGGACGTTTAGCAAGTACTAAACCTGTACCTTCACGTCTTGCCTTAGCAATAGCTTGACGTTCAGCCTTATCTTGCTTTTGACTTGCTCTTGCCCACATTCTTTCATTAGCTTCTTGACGCTTTTGTGCTCTCATTTGAGATTGAGTCTGTCGCTTCTGAGCTGGCTTCTCATCTGCAAATGGGTTTTCACCTTCCTTAAAGTCAATAATTACAGGAGAGCCCATAATATTTAAGGATTTTCTGTAGCAGTTAATGATGTAACGCTTATAAGCATCAGGAACTTTAGATACCTTATTACCATGAATAATAATTCTTGGTGGGTTGTAACCACCAGCGTGAGCAAACTTAAGCTTAATACGTCTACCACCTGAAATAGGAGGCTCGTGCTCTTCAACAGCTGCACGTAAGATACGGTTTAGCATTGAAGCACTGTGACGAGTAGTTGCACTTGCGTAAGCTTCATCGATAGAATCAAATAGGTTACCAACACCTGTACCATGAAGTGCTGAAATAAAGTGTACTCTTGCAAAGTCCACGAAACCTAAACGAGAATTTAATTCAAGTTTAATCTCATCTTTAACTTTAACATCAAGACCATCCCACTTATTAACCGCAATCACAAGTGATCTGCCAGACTCTAGAATAAAGCCAAGTAAGGACAGATCTTGATCGGTAACGTGAGATTGAGCATCGATAACTAATAAAGCAACATTACAATCTTCAATTGCTTTTAAGGTTTTAACAATGGAGAACTTCTCAATTGCTTCATTTACTTTACGACGCTTTCTGACACCAGCAGTATCGATAACGATGTATTTCTTATCACCACGCTCTAGTGGAATATAAATAGAATCACGAGTGGTACCTGGGTGATCAGCAACTACCACACGCTCCTCACCTAGCATACGGTTAGTTAAAGTAGATTTACCCACATTAGGCTTACCTACGATAGCAAACTTAATTGGTAGGTCAGCAAAAGGAGTTTTTTGCTCTTCTTTGGCTTTTTCTACATCCTCACCCTTTAAGCGAGCGCGAGCTTTTTCTTTGTGCTCATACCAATCAAAGCCACCACCTACCATGTCAACAGGTACGTTCTCAAGGAACTGATAGCCTTCTTCCCATTGAGCAAGCTCTAATGCACGCTTACTCTCCTCTCTTGCTTCAAGTTCTTCGTCAGTTAAATCGCAGTCTAAAGGACCTTCTTCACGTAATAAAGGCGCGATAACATCCTCTAAAACGTTATTAACACCACGACCATGCACGATAGCGGTAGGATAAACCTCACCTAAACCTAATGCATAGAACTCAGCACCAGCAGTTTCAGGATCTAGACCATCCACTTTATTGGCGATAATGGCACATTTTTTACCAGAACGTCTTATGTAATCGGCAACTGAGTAGTCACCAGGTAAGATACCAGCTCTAGCATCTAACATAAATAACACCAAATCACACTCGTCGATTGCAAGTAGTGCTTGGTTAGTCATTTTTGAGGTTACTTCCTCTGGCTGATTAGTTGCATCCTCTGCAATACCACCAGTATCAATAACCACAAACTCACGACCTTCATAAAGGGCGCGACCATATTTTCGGTCTCTAGTTAAACCTGGAAAATCGGCAACTAGGGCATCACGAGTCTTAGTAAGTCTATTGAAGAAAGTAGATTTTCCAACATTAGGACAACCTACTAAAGCAACAACTTTCATGTAACATCCTTGTAAGATTGGCTTACTATACACACAAAGGGGACGCATGCCCCCTTTTATTACTACAATAAGTGATTTAGCCGTTTCACAACGGGTTATTCATCACTCTCAACAATTTCAATATCATTGTCTGAGCTTACACCAGAATCTGGATCTAGACCATAGCTTTGTAATTGCTCACGACGTTGTTTTTCATATTCTGCAACACGTTTTTCGTATTCAGCTTTTTGACGTAAGTACTCGCGGTATTGAGCTTCGATTTGACGCTCTCTACTTTGAATTTGAGCAACTAACTTACGAGCTTCCTCACGACGTTTTTCTAAATCATCCTTGGTTACACCACCAGTTGCAGCAGGTGACATAGCTTGTGCTGCAATAAGTGCAGCTGCATTACCGGTTACTTGCTCTAAATCGGTAAAGCGTTTTTTAGGAATTACGATATCAATAGGATCATAGCAAAGTACATCTACAGAGCCTGAAGATGAGTAAACTACTAAACAGTTACCTACTACTAAAGGTGCTACATAGATAGGATCTGATCCTATGGAGATCTTAGAATCAATTAAACCATCATTTAAATTGATGAAGTAAATAAAGCCTTCTAAATCACCAACTACTGCATAGTTACCATAGATAGTAGGAGCAGTTACATTACGATAACGTAATTGTGAATTTGCCCATAACTCTACATTGTCAGAACGACGTACACAGTAAACTGTACCGTTATCTGCAGTTACCACAAAGAAATTGTCATCATAAGCAATATCTTGTGAGGAGTTATATGACAACTTACCTACGACAGCATTTTTCTCTAAAGAGTATTTTACAAAGCCTGAATTATAGGCTGTTGAGTATATGCTATCCCCTAAAATTAGTGGGGTTGAGGAAACATCTGATATTCTCTCTAAATCAGAGCTACCATTGTTTTGACCTACCACAATTTGATTTAACACAAAGCCATCTTGCTGACTTACAAGTAGCATACGACCTGTAGAGGTACCTAAAACTAAAAGCTCATCACCTACTACCACAGGCTTTGCTTGAGTACGTAAGTGTAAAGCAGCTGAGGTATCACCAGTTGACCAAATAGCAGCTTTAGTATTTAAATCAAAAGCGGTAACACCACCTGTAGAGTCTTGCACAAAAAGCTTATCGCCAGAGGCATTAAAGGCTGGTACGGATACGATTTCTTTACCTAAGTAGTATTTAAAATAAATACTACCATCGGTCTTTGACAATACGTATAAATAACCATTCTCAGAGCCTAAAGCTAAAAGATGATCACTTGCGCTTACACCACCACTAATACGAGCAGAACGCTTATTATCGTTCTCCTCCTCATCGGACAAATCTACAACCCAGGTTTTATCACCATTAGTTGCATCAAAAGAGTAAACCTTACCTTCACGACCGGCAATATATAATTGACGACCACTGATGCAAGGCACAAGTTGAGAATAGAACTTATCAGAGCCTTGGGTACTTGCAGACCACACATAAGTAGGCTCAAAGATATTCTTAATCTCTGGTGCTTCTACAGGTGCAAATAAATCTTTATTAGAATTACAACCTGTAGTAGATGCAAAAGCTAATGCTAACACTGTTACTAAGCAGGATAATTGCTTTTTTAACATGAATGCCACCTTAATATTTGTAGATTTAATTAGGTATTATTTTTTAATTTTAGTTGCTGAAGCAGCAATCTTTTCTTCAAGCTTCAAGGCTCTTTCAAAAGCAGGAGTTTGACCTTCTGCAATTAAGCTATCAGCTTTAATTTGTAATACAGAAGTAATTGCAATATTCTTTTGCTCACAAATTGAAATAGCCTCTTGATATGCTTTTGAAGCAAGATCTTTTTTACCTTGTAATAAATAAATATCACCTAATAATTCTTGTTTCTCAACTGCATAAGCATCTTGAGTTAAACCTTCTAGAAGCACAACTGCCTCATCATATTTTTGAGATTGAGTTAAGATATGAGCCTTTACTAAGGTGGCATTAGGAGCTACTAATTTACCACCATTTTCAATAGCAAAATCAACGCTCTTTAGAGCCTCGTCATACTTACCTTCATTAGTTTGTACTGCAGCTACATCTAAAGATAATAAAGAACCATAAATGTCTTCATGCTCTTTAATAAAGGAGCTTGCCTGTTCTAAAGCTTTAGTTGGCTCTAAGGTTAACTTAGTTTGGATAGCAGACATTTGATAAGCATACTCTTGAGCTTGAGTAGTCTTATGATCTTGGTAATAACGATAGCCTACCATACCACCAATAGCGATAACTACGCCAACGGTTAAGGATAACCAGTTTTCATGCCACCAATTACGAACGACTTGCTCTCTCTCGTGATCGTCTGTTAATACATCCATCTTTATTTCCTTTATGCTAGTTTAAAATCTCTTTGATAGCGTCAATAGCTGCCTCAATAGCATACTCACGTTGTTCACTATCTTTATCTGTCATGTTCTTTACTGTAACAGTGTTATTAGCAATTTCACTCTCACCTATAATCACTGCTACTTTAGCACCAAACTTATCAGCTTTCTTAAATTGCTTCTTAAAGTTACCGCCACCGCAGTGCATCATAATGCGCTTACCAGGTAGACCTTGACGAAGTTTAGCTGAAACTTTAAGCATAGTCTCTTCACAGTTTTCACCGCTACCTACTACATATACATCTACACTTGGATTTGCTTTTACTTTACCTAAAGTTGTTAACAATAGGATTAAGCGCTCCATACCTAAACCAAAGCCAACTGCTTTAGTTGGGCTACCACCTAATTGCTCAACTAAAGAATCGTAACGGCCACCACCACAAACAGTACCTTGTGCACCTAAAGCAGTAGTTGTCCACTCAAATACGGTTAGATTGTAGTAATCAAGACCACGTACTAGTCTATCATTTAATACGTATTTAATACCTAAATTATCTAAGTACTTTTGAAGTCCCTCAAAGTGTGCTTTAGTTTCAGCCCCAAAATAATCTCTAAGTTTAGGGGCATCAGCTAATAATTTTTGTACTTCCTGATCTTTAGTATCTAACACACGTAGTGGGTTAGTATGAGTACGACGCTTTGAGTCCTCATCTAACTTCTCAAAATTTGCTTCTAAAAACTTTACTAAGTCAGCTTTGTAAGCTTTACGCTCCTCAGCTGAACCTAAAGAATTTAACTCTAGTTGTAAGTCGTTTTCGATACCAAATTTCTTCCAAATATCATAAGTTAAAGCAATTAACTCTGCATCGATATCAGGACCGTCAATACCAAAAACTTCTACACCAGTTTGGTGGAATTGACGATATCTACCTTTTTGTGGGCGCTCATGACGGAACATAGGTCCCATGTACCACAATCTTTGTTCCTGATTGTAAACAAGATTGTGCTCTAAACAAGCACGTACGCAACCTGCGGTACCCTCAGGACGTAAAGATAAATGATCCCCTGAGCGATCCTCAAAAGAGTACATCTCCTTTTCAACTACGTCAGTTACCTCACCAATTGCACGACAAAATAGATTTGTCTTCTCAACAATTGGCATTCTAACCTCGCTATAACCGTAGCTTGATAAAGTGTCTTTTAAAACTTTTTCAACCTGTTGCCAAATAGAAGTATCTTCAGGTAATAAATCGTTCATACCTCTAATTGCTTGAACCATAAGTGCCATATTATTTCCTATTACTTAGCATTAGCAACGCGACTTCTTACGCGCTGTTCAATAATCTCAATTGCTTTATCGCTATCAAATTTGCCCATTAAATTGCCATCTTCATAAATGAGGCAACGACCTTTAGGTGCACCACAAACTGCGATATCCGCACCTTTTGCTTCACCAGGACCATTTACTACACAGCCCATTACCGCAATTTTCAAAGGCTGTTTAATATCTGACAATTTATTTTCAAGAGCAGCGACTGTCTTTACTACATCAATACCTTTACGACCACAAGTTGGACAAGCTGTAATATCCACACCACGGGTACGTAGGTGCATGCTCTTTAAAATTGCCCAACCAACTTTAATCTCTTCTACAGGATCAGCAGCTAAAGAAACGCGTAAAGTATCGCCAATTCCTTGTTTTAATAACCAAGAAATGCCTATTGATGACAATACAGTACCACCTGTTAGGCCACCTGCTTCTGTAATACCTAAATGTAGTGGTGCATCTGTCTTTTGTGCAAGTTGCTCATAAGCTGTCACACAAAGATTTAACTCTGAGGCTTTTACAGAAAAAGCATAATCAAAAAAGTTATGCTCATCTAGGGTACTAGCAGCTCTTAGCGCTGCCTCTACCATAGCATCTGGGCATGGGGTGCCATATTTTTCAATTAAATCTTTATCTAAAGAGCCTGCGTTTACACCTACACGAATAGGTAAACCAAAGTCTCTTGCAGCTTGACATACAGCATCAATCTTTTCACTTGAGCCGATGTTACCTGGGTTAATTCTTAAGGCTGCAGCACCCTTTTGAGCACAAGCAATCGCAATTTTGTAATCAAAGTGAATATCACTTACGATAGGGACATTTACTTGTTTTACAATTTTTGCAAAAGCATCTACAGCATCAAGTGTAGGTACTGTTACTCTTACAATGTCAGCACCAGCGTTTTCTAGAGCTTTAATTTGAGCAACAGTGGACTCTACATCCATAGTATCTGTACAAGTCATAGATTGTACAGAGATAGGTGCATCTCCACCTACTAGTACAGAGCCTACCTTTATTTGACGGCTTTTTCTGCGTTTAATTGCAGGAGCTTTCCATTCCATGATAAGTCCTATAACTTAGGTAATTCAAAAGTAACTTGCTTTGCACTAGGTACTGCAAGGGTAGTTCCTAAATAAGTAACTCTAATGCTTGAAGTATCGTTTACACTTACTCTTAATGGTGGAATACCAGTAACTTTAATAGTTTGACCAGCTTTGAAGGTACCTTGTTTTAATACCTTACCATTAGCAGTTACTTTTAAAGCTGCATCGTGTAACACTCTAATTGATACTGTGTTAAAAGATTCAAAAGGATCACGTTTACCTGCAAGTCTAACTCTTGAAGAAATATCCTTTAATTGAGCTGAAAGAGCAACTTGAGTTTCTGTGGCAACAGGAGTTGTGCTCTGCTCTTGCTTTGCAGTTTCAACTTTCTTATCTTCTGTCTTTTGAGTATTAGCGTTTAAAGTCTCAGTCTTTACAGTAGCTGCCTTTTGATCTTTTTTAATCTCTAAAGCTTTAGTTTCTGTCTTAGTATTTAAAGATACAGGTTGTAAACTATTGTTTTGCTGTTCTTTTTCAATGGCAGCAATTTTTTGCTTAGTTTTCTCATCTACAGTATTTTGAGTCTTTACTTTCAAAGACATGTGAGAGTCAATATCCTCAACCTCATCATCAACAGTCTTAGCTTGAGCATCAATGATCTCGTTAGTATCAAGATTTTCTGCCTGCTCTTTAGCCATTAAAGTGTTCTCATCAACTAAAGGAGCTTCTTCAACAACTTTAGCCTTTAGCTTTGAGTTTTTAGTATCTAATGTTAAAGTGCCTTCCTCATCTTGAGATGGGTTTACAGTATCCTCAATTACTAAAGAGCCAGTACTTGACTCTGATGGGGTTGAAAATAACTTATAAATAATTAAGCCTAAACCAAAGCCAAAGAGTACTAAGGCAATTAAGGAGAATACTTTCAAGCCCTTTGATACGTGATGCTCTGAATCTTTGTTCTTATGAGCATTCTCATTTTCTTGTACAGTAGCTGCAACAGCTTCTTTGTACATATCTACAAGTAAATTTGGATCTAAATTTACAAGCTTTGCATAATTTGCAATATGTACACTAGTAAAAGGTACTGCTGTAGGTTGATTTAATCTGTCGTGTTCAATATCAGAAATAGTGTTAATTCTTGTATTTAAACGATTAGCTACCTCACGGATAGATAAACCTAATTTCTCACGGCAGTGTAATAAAATAGCGCCAGCACGACGTGGTACATTGTCATCTGACAAGGTAGTGCTTTGTGGCACTAAATCAGGATCTTCCACATCAGTTGATTGTAATTTTTCTTCACTTGAAAAATCAGGCGCACTCTCAAGTGGTTGATTAACCTGCTCTAAAGTTTCTTGATTTTGAGCTACAGTTTGAGGCTCTGTACTTACTTGTGGTTCAACACTTTCATTTTCAGTGGCAGTCAAATTCTCTAAGTTAGCCTCTACAGCGGTCTCAACTACATTGTCTTCATTAACCCCTTGAGTAACAGCCTTTAATTGATCTTCTGATAAAGTATTAGTTAAAGACTCATTTTCTAAAGGTTCTTTTTGAGTATCAATGTTAAGATTTTGCTCTTGATTATCTTGTGACTGTTCCATAAAAGGCTCTTGTACCTCTTTTCTCAACTGATTATGAATATTTGTTCTATCCTGACGATTTCTTAACCTTCTAATACGTCTAGAACTCATTTTTTCTTGCCTTAGTTAACTTGTGCGTTAATCTTTAGTTTTGATAATTTATCTTTTACTTGACCTGCTAATTGACCACAAGCTGCGGAAATCTCATCGCCACGAGTAGTTCTCTTGATCACAGTAAAGCCAGCATCAAATAGTACTTTATAGAATCTATCTATACGGCTATTTGATGGCTTCTTATAAGCGCTACCTTCATGCTCATTAAAAGGAATTAAATTAACTTTGCATGGAATGGTGCGTAATAGTTTTACTAATTGCTCTGCTTGTTCAGTGCTGTCGTTTACATGATCTAGTAATACATACTCAATAGTTACACGACCACAATTAGCATTTGATTTATCTAGGTAATTTCTTACTGAGTCTAATACTTTTTCAATATTGTACTTTTTGTTAAGTGGTACTAGCTCATCACGAAGTTCATCGTTTGGTGCATGTAAAGATAAAGCTAAAGCTACATCTACTTTACCTGCAATCTTATTTAATACAGGAGCTACACCTGAGGTAGAAACAGTAACGCGACGCTTTGAGAGCGCAAAAGCATAATCACTTAACAAGAGATCACATACTTTAATTACATTCTCAAGATTAAGCAGTGGCTCACCCATACCCATCATCACTACATTAGAGATAGGCTTTTGCTCTTGATTGTTACTAAAACCAACTCTTGTGGCAGCTCTAAATACTTGACCTATGATCTCGTTAACAGTCAAATTACGGTTAAATCCCTGAGCACCAGTACGGCAAAAAGAGCACTTTACAGGACAACCTACCTGAGTTGAGATACATAAAGTATTTCGGTCTTCTTCAGGGATAAGTACAGTCTCAACTAATTGACCATCACCGATATCTAAAGCCCACTTAGTAGTACCATCGGAGGCTTTTTGCTCGGTTACAATCTCTGGGGCTGTAATTACACAAAGCTCTTTTAATTTAGCTCTTAAATCCTTACGCAAATTAGTCATTTCATCAAAGTTGGTAACACCAAATTGATATATCCAACGTAGGATCTGTTGTGATCTAAAGGACTTCTCCCCTATAGACTCAAAGAATTCACCTAATTCTTTAGGGGAGAGGTTCATTAAATTAATTAAATCTGACGCCATTTGCTTATTTTTCCATAATAAGAACTATTTAAACTGATAATTATAACAATAACGAAGCTGTTTTACGATTTTTTTACTGCACATTTTCGGTTAATTTAATCTAGTGAGAATGCAAATTTTTATGTTTAAGATTTAAAGCTA
Source organism: uncultured Succinivibrio sp. (assembly GCA_902785325.1). GTDB lineage: Bacteria > Pseudomonadota > Gammaproteobacteria > Enterobacterales > Succinivibrionaceae > Succinivibrio. Next base: position 21,479 of record CACZXZ010000023.1, read on the forward strand.
TCTCACAAACTTACAAATTTAAATTAAGTTGCTTTGACTTGTTAAAAATCACAACTAAGCTCATAAGTAGGAAACAATAAGTAGGTCACCTTTATGATAAAAATGAGTAACGCTAAAACTAGGCAACTTAAGTGCCTTAAGGACGATAACGAAAAGATCTGGGATAACATCGTATCTTATTTCCACTCTTTATCTCAGGAGAAACAAGATGCGATTATGCTAAAGATATATAAGAACTTATATTATGATAAGAATAAGCACTACAGCTTGCTTATCTCAAGCAATAAACAAGCTTAATTGCTAATGGTTCCTGTTTGTAAAATCTCATCTACAGCTTGTGGTAAGGTAACAGAGGCCTTACCATAGCGTCCAAAATCAAAATTAGAAGCTACACAAGATTTTTCAAGATTAAACTCTACGCATAAAGCTCCAAATTGTTTTGCAATTTGGCAAAAGCCTGCAGCTGGATATACAACCCCTGAGGTACCAATTGACAAGAATAGATCACAAGAGCTTAAGGCATCTTGGATTTCTTCCATATGATATGGCATCTCACCAAACCAAACGATATCAGGTCTTAGGCTTTGATGATAGCAGTGCAAGCATTCAGAGTTTACGCTTGAATCTCCATCAAATTTATAGCGCTCATGACAATGCTCACAAAGAATACTCATAAGCTCACCGTGCATGTGAATAACGTTTTTAGAGCCTGCTTTTTCGTGAAGGTTATCGATATTCTGCGTTATAAGTGTGACAGAGCCACCAGTCTTTTTAGGGTACTCTTGTTGCAACTTAGTAAGTGCTAAATGAGCAGGATTAGGTGCTTTATCTTTTAAAGAGCGACGCATTTTATTGTAAAACTCATGCACTTTGGTTTTATCGCGTAAAAAACCGTCATAAGTTGCTACATCTTCAACGCGCTCTTGCTCCCAAAGCCCAGTCTCAGAGCGAAACACAGGTATTCCAGATTCAGCTGAAATACCAGCACCTGTCAACACTACTATGTTACTCATATGACTCCTATTTTAACTATTTAGTTAAATAATAGGATAAACCTAAAATAGTACTACCGGTTGGTCCTGCAGCTAAAAATGGAGATCCGTCTGGCAAATATGCTGAGGATAAATCAATATGAACCCAAGGAATATCCTTTTCAACAAAAGAGGATAAGAAAGATGCTGCTACACTAGCACCAGGGGCTCCATCTCCGTGACCTGAGTTGGTCATATCTGCTCTTCTTGAGGATAAAAAGCGTTTGTGGAAAGCGCACAAAGGCAATTGCCAATACATTTCATCATTTGCATCAAAAGCTTCACATAAGGCTTTTGAGTGTTCTTGATTTTGAGCAATGACACTAAACATATCACGACCAACTGCAATCTTAGCAGCACCTGTTAAGGTTGCCATATCTAAGATGAACTTTGGCTTATCTTTACAAGCTTGTAATAGACCGTCAGCTAACACTAATCTGCCTTCAGCATCAGTGTTATTGATTTCAACAGTCACACCATTTGGATAGGTTAACACATCTCCTGGTAGCATGCCTTGGCCTGATACCATGTTCTCAGAGCAGCACAAATACAGTCTTACTCTCTTTTTAAGGCCTTGCAAAATGGCTAATGTTACAGCTCCAGCTAAGTAAACTACCGCAGTTTTATCAGTGCGCATAGTCTCCATGTATTTATCAGGCTTTAAAGAATAACCACCAGTATCAAAAGTAATACCTTTACCTACTAAAGCCATATCAATTGGAGCATCTTTACTTAAAGCTTTTGGCACTACATCAATAATACCCATGCAAGGATCTTGAAATGATGCAAAACCTACAGCATTTAAGCCTGTAAATTTTTTAAACTTCTCATTCCCACGTTTAATAAGATTAAGCTTTGCGTGATCTCCTGTGGTGTCACAAGCATCCTTAATAAGAGAGAAAAGTTTTTCTACTAACTTTGAAGGGGTGCTTTCTTTAGAGTCAGAATCAGCTATAGCTCTAAACTGATTTACAGTATTAACTGTATTCTCAAGCTTTTTACATGTTTCTTTATCAAAAACTGATGCAACTTTAAGCTCATGCTGTCCGTCATATAAAGCAATTAAAAACCAATAAAATTGCTCTTTAGTTAAAGCTACACTTCCTTGAAGATTTAAGGAGAACACTTTTAAACTTGCAATAGTTCTTGCTGCTTTTTGATACCACTTAAATTCACTAGGATCTACAAAGATGGTGTAACCGCCTTCTTTTGGCTCGAATTTTGAGTCTTTATCAAAAGGCTTTTTAGGACTACCTGTTTCTAAATAGATTTGTACTAAATTTTTAGCATCTTTTTCGGTGTTAGATAATAGCTTAATCTTTTTCATGTCACTTTACTTTCCACATTGAACCAGCTTCTACAAGCTTAGGTACTTTAGTTGTAATTTCACTGATGACTGTATCGATATCACTTTCAGTCGTGAAGCGACCAAAAGACAATCTAATCGAAGCTCGAGCTACCTCATCGGATAAGCCAATTGCTTTTAAAATATAGGATGGCTCAAGATTTGAGGAGGAGCAAGCTGAGCCTGTTGAAGCTGCTATACCATCTAAAGTAGGTAGTAGCATGTGTCCATCTACGTTTTCAAAACTAATTGATAAGATGTTGGGTAGATTATCTGTTTTAGAGCCGTTTACAATTAACCCTTTAACATCTTTAATACCTTCTAAGAGTCTTTGTCTTAGTTTTGCAAAACGGTCATGATCGCTTTTACCTTCTTTTTTTAAGATCTCAAAAGCTTCTCCCATGCCAACAACTTCATGGGTGGCAACAGTACCACCACGTAAGCCTTTCTCCTGACCACCGCCATAAATTTGAGCTACTAATTTTAGTTTTGAATCTCTTTTAACATATAAAGCGCCCACACCTTTAGGACCACAAACTTTTTCACAAGTTAAAGTGATCATATCAATATCGCTATGGTCATAATCCATCTTCAAATAGCCAATACTCTGAGCTGTATCAGAGTGGAAGACTACGTTATGCTGATGACACATAGTTGCAATCGCGTGGATATCACTTATAGCACCTAATACAGAATTAGCCTGCGCAATAGACACTAAAAATGTATCTTCACTAATGGCATTTTCTACAGCATCTACAGTAATAATGCCTTCTTTATTAGGGGATAAATAAGTTACTTTATACCCTTGCTTTTCAAGAATTTCACAAGCTTCTAAAATCGCTTTATGCTCAATTTTTGAGGTAATAATATGATTACGCTTATCACCACTTTGTTTTAAAGCTTGAGCTAAACCAAAAATTGCTAAGTTATTGCTCTCTGTAGCACCTGAGGTAAAGGTAATTTCTAAAGGACTTGCGCCAATTAAGTTTGCAACTTGCTCACGAGCTTTTTCTACAGCTTCAGCAGCCTGCCAACCATAAACATGATCTTTTGCATGAGGGTTTGCAAAGGTGCCTTCAATACTTAAACACTTTACCATAGCATCAATTACCCTTTTATCAGTAGGGGTAGCTGCTGCATAATCAAAATACACAGGTTTATTCATAATTTATTCTTTAATATGGGATAAAGCTAGCGCAAACACAGATTCAACATGCTCGTCATTTAAGGCATAGTATACTTTTCTGCCATCACGTTTTACGCGCACTAATTTGTTAATTCTCATGTAAGCTAGTTGATGAGAAACTGCTGATTTACTTAATTTAACTAAGGCTGAAATATCGGTTACACACAACCACTTGTGTAATAACAAGGCATGTACGATATTAAGTCTTGTAGGATCTGAAAATGCTTTAAAAAACTCACTCATGACTAAAGCATCATCTGAGGCTAGCATCTGAGCTTTTAATTCGTCTAACTGAGTTTCATTAAGTTCAAAAGGAACTTTTGTAACCATTATTTACCACTTTTAAGCTAAAGGTTATTCGTCTATTTCATCATAAAGCACTAAAGGTGAGTACTTTTTCTCAAGCTCATGTTGCTCTAAATAGGCATTACGATATTCTAAAAAGCCGTACTTTCTAGTTTGTCGACACAAGGAGAAATAGTCAAAAGCAAGCTTATCCAAGCCTTGCTCTAGTTTTAATTTACCTATATAAAAGTAGGCTTCACACAAGTGTTCTTGGAATAAATCGTCATCATTTTGATAGGAGACAATATCCTCAAATAGTTCTTTTTCACTAATTTGATTTAGACAAAGCTTAACTAAGATCTCGCCCCAAATTTTCTTTTTAGATTTAGCTTGTAATTCTTCAAAACGACGATTTAAATTGTCAAAAGCTGTTTGTTTATCAAGAGTTTTTAACTCGATAAAATACAGATTGATTAAGCGATATGGATCGGTTGGATCTTCTCTGTAAAAGTACATCATATCCTCAAGGGCTAATTTGTAATGCTTTGAGTAGTACATTGCAAAAGCACGGTTTAAATAAGGATAAGCGTAAGTTTTGTCTTTACCTAAAAAGATGGCTGAATCAAAGGCATCACAAGCATCAGCTACTCTGCCTTCTTTTAAAAAGTAAATACCTAAAAGCTCATAAGGCTTGTAGAAACCTGGTTTATTCACAATAGAGTTCATCAGCATAAATCTTGCTAGATTCTCTAAACCAAGCTCGTCATAAACAGTTGCTAACTCATAGAAAACTTCTGCTTTATCTTCAGGGGATTTGGCATCTGACTCTAAAACTAATAACAAATTAGTCAGTAAATTCTGCTCTCTTGATAAAGTCTTTGCTGAAGCTTTTGAGTAGTAAATTTGGTAGGAAGGGACACTAATAGGACCACTAAGCTCATTATGAAGTGAACTTGTTGAACTACACCCAATAGTTAGTGTTAAGGTTAAAAGTCCTATGCCTAGGGTTAGACAATAGGACTTTAAATGATTAAACATTATCGATAATTTTAATCCATGGTTTCATAACCATCTGATTCTTGCTTTTCTACCTTCTTTGGCATCAAGTTTTCACGAGAAATACCTAATAATAAAGGCCAAGTTGAAGCAACATAGATGGAGGAGAAAGTACCAAATACGATACCTACAAACAAGGCTAGGGCAAAGCCATAAATCATCTCACCACCAAAGATCATCAAGCTTACTACAGTAATTAAGGTAGTACCTGAGGTAATAATAGTTCTTGATAAAGTTTGAGTGATAGAAATATTAAAGATTAGCTCCATGCTGGTGTTACGAGGTAAGGTTACTGCACACTCACGAATTCTATCGAATACCACGATCTTATCGTTTAGAGAATAACCCACCACAGTAAGTACCGCAGCTAATACAGTCAAATCGTACTCTACTTGCATTATTGCAAATACACCTAATACTACAATAACATCGTAGGCAAGGGAAATTACAGCACCTGTTGCCATACGCCACTCGAATCTAAAGGCAATATAGATAAGAATTGCAACTAAAGATACCACAATGGCAAGAATACCACTTTCTACAAGCTCCGCACCTACAGCAGGACCTACATACTCTGAACGAGTAAGTTTTACGTCCTTATCGATAGTCTTTGAAGCTTGAAATACTTTATTAGTTACAGTTTGTTGATCTAAACCTTCTTTAGGAGCTACACGGATCATCACATCTTTTTGTGAACCAAAGTGTTGGGTGTTACCCACAATACCTTCTTTTGCGTAAGCTTCCTTTACTTTCTCAAGATCTACACCTTGAGTATATTTAGTCTCAACTACCACACCACCGGTGAAATCAAGACCCCAATTTAAGCCTTTAACACCCATGGCTACGATACTGCCAATAACTAATAGAAGACAAAAAACTTCTACATAAGTTTTGATCTTCATGAAAGGAATGACAGTACCAGCTTTAATAATTTGGAACATGTTTAACTCCTAGATGCTCAATTTCTTGAGGTTGCGTCCGCCAAAGATAATATTTACAACTGCTCTACATGCAGTAACAGCGGTAAACATGGAGCTAGCAAGACCAATCATCAATACTAAAGCAAATCCCTTTACTGCGCCTGTACCTACCATGAACAAGATTAAAGCAGTAATAAAGGAGGTAATATTAGAATCGGCAATAGTTACAAACGCACGAGCGTAACCTTCATTGATAGCCTGTTGAATAGGTCTACCTTGTCTTATTTCCTCACGAATACGTTCGTAAATCAGCACGTTCGCGTCAATTGCCATACCTAAGGTTAAAACGATACCTGCAATACCAGGTAAGGTCATAGTAGCGCCTGGAATTAAGGACATTACACCAACTAATAACACTAGGTTAAATAGTAAAGCTAAGTTTGCAATTAAACCAAAGGCTTTATAGTAAATTACCATGAATACACATAGGAAACCTACACCATAAAGCATAGCGCGTAAACCATTAGAAATGTTTTGCTGACCTAAAGAAGGACCAATGGTACGCTCCTCAACAATCTGAATAGGAGCAATCAAGGCACCTGCTCTTAGTAATAGAGCTAAGTTGTGAGCTTCTTTTGGTGAATCTAAACCTGTGATTCTAAAGTTAGTACCTAAACGAGCTTGAATAGTAGCCACGTTAATCATACGCTCTACTTTCTTGAACTTAGGCTTGTAACCTGGCTGACCTGGTTGTGGGGCATTAGGATCTTCAGTTGGTAATACAACGAACTCAATAAAGTTAGTACCCATAGGCTTACCAATGTTATCCTTAGTAAATTCTGACATGATGCTACCACCACGAGAATCTAAGCTAATGTTAACCTGAGGTCTGCCGTTTTCATCAGCACTTGAGCTTGCATCAACGATATGATCACCAGTTAAGATAACCTGCTTTTGAACTACTACAGGGTAGCCCTTAGCATCGTTGATAACCTCACAACCTGCTGGTACGTGACCTGCAGCAGCTGCTTGAATATCAGCTGTAGAATCTACAAGTCTAAACTCTAAGGTTGCAGTTGCACCTAAGATTTCTTTAGCGCGAGCAGTATCTTGCACACCTGGTAATTCAACTACTAAACGGTCTGCACCTTGACGTTGTACTAAAGGTTCAGCTACACCTAACTCGTTTACACGGTTACGGATAATGTTGATGTTTTGATCAACAGCATTAGTACGTACAGCAGATAACTTAGCAGGGGTCATAGTTGCGCGTAAGCAATACTTATCGCCAATATCCTGAGCTACAACAGCAAAGTCTTGTTGTTTTTTGCTTAATAGAGTTACCGCCTCATCACGAGTGTTCTCATCACGGAACTCAACTAACACATAATCATTTTCAGCTTTGATAGCGCTTAGACGTAAATTGTTATTGCGAAGCTCTGTTCTAAAATCGTTAACAATTTGAGTTCTAATTTTCTTCATAGCTTCGTCCATATCAACTTCCATTAAGAAGTGAACGCCACCACGAAGATCTAAGCCTAACTTAAGTGGATGCATGCCTAAATTACGCATCCATTCAGGAGTAGCTGGTGCTAAGTTTAAAGCTACAATATAGTTGTCACTTAAGGACTTACTTACAATTTCTCTTGCAGCTAATTGTTCATCAGTGTTTTTAAATCTAATTAGTAACTGACTATTTTCAAATTCATAGTTGCCACTAATATTCTTAGCATCTAAAGTATTTTTAATAGAATCTACAGTCTTTTGATCAAGCTCTGTACCATGGGTACCAGAAATTTGTAGAGCAGGATCTTCACCATAAAGATTTGGTAGTGCATAGAAAAAACCAATGGCGATCACTAAGAACACCATGATATTTTTCCACAAAGGAAATTTGTTTAACACAGTCACAATCCTAAGTTATTTAGAAACAAAGCGCTAAAAGCGCTTTGTTATTGAATAAAGATTATTTCTTTGAAGGTTCTACAGCAATTGCCTCTAGTGTGCCCTTTGGTAATACAGCAACTACATAGTTACGCTTAATCTGCATTACAACACCGCTAGATACTGAAACTAACACATACTCTTTGTTGTCTGGTAATTTTACAATCTTACCTGCAATACCACCGTTAGTTAAAACTTCATCACCAACAGCTAAATTGTCTAATAGCTTCTGCATTTCTTTACGCTTTTTGTTATTTGGGCGCATGAATAAGAAATACACAGCGATCATACAGATGGTTAGTACGATGATCATTGAAAAATCGCCATTTTGTGCAGCACCATCTGCAGCATAAGCAGTTGAAATAATACTCATGTTAATTTCCTATGTTTATAAATAAAAATTTGGTTGAACTCTAAATTAAGTCAATGTTTGAGTATAGCATAATTTAGCTTTACTAAAAGTGATTGCACAGTCGTTGCAAATAATAGTCACTTAGACTTGCTCTGGGTAGCCATACACTTCATAAAACTTTTGTGCAAATTCCTCTAATCTATCTTCAGCAATAGCATTTCTAATATCATTCATAAAGTTTTCATAGAAATGAAGATTATGAATGGTATTTAAATGTGCACCTAATAATTCATGACATTTATCTAGGTGATGTAAATAGGCCTTTGAGTAATTTCTGCAAGTGTAACAATTGCAATTCTCATCAAGTGGACTTGTATCCTTAGCATATTTACTATTTCTAATTCTAACTACACCTTTTGAGGTAAATAAGTGAGCGTTTCTAGCGTTTCTTGATGGCATTACGCAGTCAAACATATCCACACCATTTAGCACACCTTGTAAGATATCAGCAGGGGTACCTACACCCATTAAATATCTTGGTTTATCCTCTGGCATTAAAGGTGCAATATGGCGCAAAGCTTTATACATTACAGGCTTTGGTTCACCTACAGCTAAACCACCTATGGCATAGCCATCAAAACCAATCTTAGTTAAACCTTCTAAAGACTCCTCACGTAGTTTCTCATCAGAGCCACCTTGGATGATGCCAAATAAAGAGTTTTTATTCCCAAGTCTTTGAAATTCATCTTTAGAGCGTTGTGCCCAACGTAAAGACAATCTCATAGCTCTTGCCATCTCCTCTGAAGTAGCAGGAAGACCTATACACTCATCAAATTGCATTACGATATCAGAGCCTAAATCGTATTGAATTTGCATGGAGATTTCAGGGGATAAGAATAACTTAGAGCCATTTATAGGATTACGAAAATGTACACCTTCCTCCTTTACCTTTCTAATATCAGATAAGGAGAACACTTGGAATCCACCTGAGTCAGTAAGAATTGGCTTGTGCCAATTCATAAAATCATGCAAATCACCGTGAGCTTTAATCACCTCAGTGCCAGGTCTTAACCATAAGTGGAAGGTATTACCTAAAAGAATGTCAGCACCTAATTCTTCTACATGCTCAGGTCTTAAGCCTTTTACAGTACCTAAAGTACCTACTGGCATGAAAGCTGGGGTTCTAACGATACCTCTGTCAAAGATCATTTGACCTAAGCGGGCTTTATTACAACGTTTTTTAATCTCAAATTTCATGTATCAACGTTATTCTAGATCTATAAAAAGTTTATAAGCCTACAGTAAGTAGGCTTACTCCCCCTTTTACTAAATTCGCGCTTCATAAGCCATCGCTTTTACTTGATTTATTGCTAAATCTTCGTTCAAACGATGGGGATCCACGCGCATAAATTCGGCG
>CACZXZ010000024.1 GCA_902785325.1 uncultured Succinivibrio sp.
CAAAGCCTTAACAGAAAAATTTGGTTACAAGACAATCATGCAAGTCCCTCGGATTGAGAAGATCACCCTGAATATGGGTGTTGGTGAAGCAGTTGCAGACAAGAAAGTTTTAGAGAATGCTGCACGCGATATGGCCGCTATTGCAGGTCAGAAGCCTCTAATCACCAAAGTTCGTAAATCTGTAGCGGGCTTCCATATTCGTGAGGGCTATCCAATCGGCTGTAAGGTAACACTACGCGGTGAGCGTATGTGGGAGTTCCTCGAGCGTTTAATTGTGATTGCAATTCCACGTATCCGTGATTTCCGTGGTTTATCATCTAAGTCATTTGATGGTAGAGGAAATTACTCAATGGGTGTACGCGAGCAAATCATCTTCCCTGAGATTGATTTTGATAAAGTTGATGCTGTTCGTGGTTTAGATATTACTATCACCACAACTGCTAAGACCGATGAAGAAGGCAAAGCACTTCTAGAGTCTTTCAACTTCCCATTCCGTACTCACGCAAGCAAGTAATTCGAGGACGAATAAATGGCTAAGACTTCAATGATTTACAGAGATCTTAAAAGAAAGCGTTTAGCAGACAAGTATCGTACAAAGCGCGAAGATCTCAAAAAGATTATTTCAAGCGTATCTGCATCAGATGAAGAGCGTTTTGCTGCAGTGCAAGCTTTAGCTGCACTACCACGTGATTCAAGCCCTTCACGTCAGCGTAACCGTTGCAGTGAGACTGGTCGTCCACATGGTTACTTACGTAAGTTCGGTTTATGCCGTATTAAACTACGTGAGCACATGATGCGTGGCGAGATCCCTGGTCTACACAAGGCTAGCTGGTAAGAGGAGATTTATAAATGATGCAAGATCCTATTGCGGATTTATTAACCCGCATTCGTAACGGCCAGGCTTCTGGCAAAGTTGCTGTTTCTATGCCTTCATCAAAGTTAAAGGTTGCTATTGCTAACCTACTTTTAAAAGAGGGTTATATCTCATCAGTTTCTGAGAACGGCGACGTTAAGAAAGTTTTAGAAATTGGTCTTAAATACTACGAAGGTGCTCCAGTTATCGAGCTAATCCAACGTGTTTCACGTCCAGGTCTTCGTGTATATAAGAAGAGCAGCGAGCTACCACGTATCATGAATGGTTTAGGTATTGCTGTAATTTCTACATCAAAAGGCTTAATGACCGATCGTGCTGCCCGTAAGGACGGCTTGGGCGGCGAAGTTATTTGCTACGTCGCATAATTTAGGGAGGCAACATGTCACGTATTGCTAAGGAACCAGTTATTGTTCCTCAGGGCGTCGAAGTTACTCTCGACGGTCAGAATGTAACCATCAAGTCAAAGAAAGGCCAGATGGTTTTAAATGTTCATCCATTAGTTGGCGTTAGCTTTGAAAATGGTGAATTAAGAGTTTCTCAAAAGGAAGACTCTCAAGAATCAAACATGCAGTCTGGTACTGTTCGTGCTTTACTACACAACATGGTTGTTGGTTTAGATAAAGGTTTCGAGAAGACACTTAAGTTAGTAGGTGTTGGTTACCGTGCAGCAGTTAAGGGTAAGGTATTAAACCTAGTTTTAGGTTATTCTCACCCAATCGATTTCGAACTACCTGAAGGCGTTACCGCTGAGACTCCATCTCAGACCGATATCGTTCTAAAGAGCTTCGACAAGGCTTTATTAGGCCAAGTTGCTGCTAAGGTTCGTGCATTCCGTGCTCCTGAGCCATACAAAGGTAAGGGTGTTAGATATGCAGACGAAATCATTCACATTAAAGAAGCTAAGAAGAAATAATAGGGTGGCATAACATGTTCGATAAGAAAGAAGCACGCATTCGCCGCGCTACTAAATCACGTGCAAAGATGCACGAGTTAGGTGTAACCCGTTTAGTTGTTACTCGTACACCTCGTCACATTTATGCACAGATTATCAGCAATGATAACCGTGTTTTAGCTTCAGCTAGCACTTTAGAGAAAGACCTAGCTAAGGGTCTTAAGTACACCGGCAACGTAGAAGCAGCTAAAGTAGTTGGTAAAGCTGTTGCTGAGCGTGCTATTGCAGCTAAGGTTGAAACCGTAGCTTTTGACAGATCAGGCTATCAGTATCACGGTCGTGTTGCAGCATTAGCTGAAGCAGCTCGTGAAGCCGGCCTTAAGTTCTAGTAGGAGTGTGAAATGCAACACAAAGACGAAACTCAAGCTGGCGAATTGCAAGAAAAATTAGTTGCAGTTAATCGTGTAGCTAAAGTTGTAAAAGGTGGTCGTATTTTCTCTTTCACCGCTTTAACAGTAGTTGGTGATGGTAATGGCCGCGTAGGTTTTGGTTATGGTAAGGCAGGCGAAGTTCCAGCTGCTATTCAAAAGGCAATTGAACAAGCTCGCCGTAATGTAAAGAATGGCATTGTTTTAAACAATGGCACTTTATTCCATGCTGTTAAGGGTGAACACTCAGGTTCTATGGTTTACATGCAGCCTGCATCAGAAGGTACCGGTATTATTGCTGGTGGTGCTATGCGTGCTGTTCTAGAAGTTGCTGGTGTTCGTAACGTTTTAGCTAAGGCTTATGGCTCTACTAACCCAATCAACGTTGTACGTGCTACTGTTGCAGCTTTAGCATCAATGCGTACTCCTGAGGCTGTTGCTGCTAAGCGTGGTCTTTCAGTGAAGGAAATAATGGAGTAAAAAAATGGCAGATAAGAAAACCGTTAAAGTTACTCTAATTAAGAGCACTATTGGCCGTCAGCCAAAGCATATCGCTACCGTAAAAGGTTTAGGCTTACGCCGCATTCGTCATACTGTTGAGCTAGAGGATACTCCTTCAGTTCGCGGTATGATCAACAAGGTAAGCTACTTGTTAAAGGTAGAGGAGTAATAAATGCGTTTAGATACTTTAAAGCCTGCAGAAGGTTCTCGTAAAGCAGCTGTACGCGTAGGCCGTGGTATTGGTTCTGGCTTAGGCAAGACCTGCGGTCGTGGTGTTAAAGGTGCTGGTGCTCGTAAGAGTGCTCACAAGCGTCCAGGTTTCGAAGGCGGTCAGATGCCATTAAAGATCCGTTTACCAAAGTTTGGTTTCTGGTCTCCAAAGGCTTCTGTAACTGCTGAAGTTACCTTAAACGATTTAAATCGTATTGAGGGTGATGTTGTTGATATGCAAGCTCTATTAGATGCTCGTTTAATCAGCAAGAAGATCAAGTACGTTAAGGTTGTATTATCTCGCGTACCTAACTTCACTAAGAAGATCACTCTAAAGGGCTTAGGTGTTACTAAGGGTGCTAAGGCTGCTATTGAGGCAGTTGGTGGTACCGTTGAAGTTGCACAATACATTGTTGAAGCTCAACAACGTTTAGAGAAGTCAAACAAGAAGTCTGCTGCAAAGCAACAAGCTCGTTTAGACGCTCTAGCTGCAGCTGGTAAGCAAAAGCCTGCAAAGAAGACTGCAGAGCAAAAAGCAGCTAAGAAAGCTGCTAAAGCTTAAATAATAGATTGGGGGCTTTAAGCCCCCTAATTGAGGTTTTGCATGGCTAGAAAATCGCTTTTTGATAGAAGTCGTGAAATGGCTGCACAACAATCTAAAGGTTCAGGCGAAATTCGTCAGAGACTTTTGTTTGTTGTTTTTGCGCTAATTATGTTCAGACTTGGTTCATATATTCCTGTTCCAGGTGTGAATGCTGACGTACTTCAGCGCGTTTTCGATTCGCAAAGCGGAACCATTGTTGGCATGTTCAATATGTTTGCTGGTGGTGCGTTAGAGCGTGCTTCAGTATTAGCATTAGGTATCATGCCATACATTTCTGCATCGATTATTATTCAGTTACTTGCAGTATTAAACAAGAACTTAGCAGAACTTAAAAAAGAAGGTGAATCTGGTCGTCGTAAGATTACTCAGTACACCCGTGTTGCTACTGTTTTCTTAGCTGCATTACAAGCATTTGGTATTGCTACAGGTATTCCAAACATGACTCCAGGATTAGTTGATAATCCAGGTCCTGCTTTCTACTTCGTAACCACCGTATGCTTAGTTACTGGTACTGTATTATTGATGTGGCTTGGTGAGCAAATTACTGAGCGTGGTATTGGTAATGGTATTTCCCTTATCATCTTCGCAGGTATCGTAGCTGGACTTCCTACAGCTCTAGCAAGAACCTTCGAGCAATCACGTCAAGGTGATCTATCCACCATCGCTTTATTGATTATCGGTGTAGTAGTGGTCCTAGTGACCTTCTTCGTGGTTTTCGTTGAGCGCGGTCAGCGTAGAATAGTTATTGAATACGCTAAACGCCAAATGGGTAATCGAATTTACTCTCAGCCACGCTCTAATTTACCATTAAAGATCAACCTATCAGGTGTTATTCCAGCAATTTTTGCTTCGTCAATTATTCTGTTCCCTGGTACTGTTGTTTCTTGGTTCGGCCAAGGTGATAACGCGGTTTCAAATGTACTTGGAAGTATTTCAGTATTTTTGCAACCAGGACAACCTTTATATGAATTGTTATATGCAGCAGCAATCGTGTTCTTCACATTCTTCTATACAGCGTTGGTATTTAACCCACGTGAAATAGCTGATAACTTGAAGAAGGGCGGTGCTTTCATTCCTGGTATTCGTCCAGGTGAACAAACTGCTAGATTCATCGATAAAGTAATGTCACGTTTAACTTTAAGTGGTTCTTTATACATGGTTTTAGTATGTTTAGTTCCTCAGTTGTTAATGAACTGGTTTAATGTACAGTTCTACTTCGGTGGTACTTCCTTACTAATTATCGTTGTGGTTTGCATGGACTTCGTTTCTCAATTACAAAGTCACATGATGAATCAGCAATATGGCGATATCATGCGTAAAGCAAACCTTAAGAATTACGGTCGATAATTTTTCGTTAATTGGAGAATAAAAATGAAAGTTGGTGCTTCAGTTAAAAAAATGTGCCGCAACTGCAAAGTAGTTCGTCGTCACGGTGTAGTTCGCATTATCTGTGACTGTGAAAATCCAAAGCATAAGCAACGTCAGGGCTAATGCTGTTATTTATGCAATTAAACTTGCATAAATAATTTAAAGTCTGTATAATCATACAGCTTAAAAGCACTAAGAGAAATCTTGGTGCTTTTCTGACATGCCAAAGTGCACTATGAGCGGTTGTCGCGTATCCTAACGGGCTTTGCGACAGCCATTGTTTTTAAACTGACCTAAAATTTAGGAGATCAATAGTGGCCCGTATAGCTGGCATTAATGTGCCTGATCAAAAGATCGCTGTGATTGCTTTACAGTCAATCTATGGCATCGGCCCAACCCGCGCAAGCGAGATTCTTGCTAATGCAGGTGTTGAAGAGTCTGCAAGACTTAAAGATTTAGATGAGTCTGTTGTAGATAAGATCCGTGCCGAAGTAGCAAAGTTCACCGTTGAAGGTGACCTTCGTCGTGAAATTTCTATGAACATCAAGCGCCTAATCGACCTTGGTACCTATCGTGGTTTACGTCACCGCAAGGGTCTTCCTGTACGTGGTCAACGTACAAAGACAAATGCACGTACTCGTAAGGGTCCACGTAAGAGCATTAAGAAGTAGGAGAGCTTAGATGGCTGAAGAAATTAAGAATGAGCAGCAAGCAGCTGCTACCACTCGTGCTCGTTCAGGCAAGCGCTCTAAGAAGCAAGTTGCTGACGGCGTAGCACACATCCATGCATCTTTCAATAACACCATTGTAACTATTTCAGATCGTCAAGGTAACGTTCTATCTTGGGCAACTGCAGGTGGTTCAGGTTTCCGTGGTTCACGTAAATCAACTCCTTATGCTGCACAGGTTGCTGCAGAGCGTGCTGGTGAAGCTGCAAAAGAGTTCGGTGTTAAGAACCTTGAAGTTTTGGTAAAGGGTCCAGGTCCTGGTCGTGAGTCTTCAATCCGTGCTTTAAATGCACAAGGTTACAAGATCACTAACATTACTGATGTTACCCCAATCCCTCATAATGGTTGTCGCCCACCTAAAAAGCGTCGTGTATAACCTAACGAGTTCAATTTCTGGAGAAAGATAAATGGCAAAATATACAGGTCCAGCCCTGAAATTAAGCCGCCGTGAGGGTGTAGACTTATTCTTAAAGTCTGGCGTTCGCGCAATTGATACAAAGTGCAAGCTAGACACAGCACCTGGTCAACATGGCGCTAACAAAGCACGCCTATCAGATTACGGCATGCAGTTACGTGAGAAGCAAAAAGTTCGTCGTATCTACGGTGTTCTAGAGCGTCAATTCCGTAACTACTACAAGAAAGCTTCAAGAATGTCTGGTAATACTGGTGAGAACCTATTACAACTTCTAGAGGCTCGTTTGGATAACGTAGTTTATCGTATGGGTTTCGGTTCAACCCGTATGGAAGCACGTCAGTTAGTAAGCCACAAGGCTATTACTGTTAATGACCAAATCGTAAATATTCCTTCTTACCAAGTACAGCCAGATGATGTTGTTGCTGTTCGCGAAAAGGCAAAGAAGCAATTACGTATTAAGGCAGCAATCGACTTATCAGGTCAACGCGCTACTAAGCCAACATGGATCGATGTAGATCACGATCACATGAAGGGTACTTATAAGAGCAATCCTGAGCGTTCTGAGTTACCTTCTGATATTAAAGAAGCACTCATCGTCGAATTGTATTCTAAGTAATATAGGCAACATTGCCTGCACCGCTTTTTTAATGTGGGGTATCTCTAGTGTCTGTTGTTGAACTGCTAAAGCCAAAGCCAGTTAATTATACTGAAATCAGTCCTAATCATGCACGTTTAGTGCTTGAGCCTTTAGAGCGTGGTTTCGGCTATACATTAGGTGTTGCTTTAAGCGGAATTTTACTAAAGACCCTATCTGGAACTGCAGTTGATGCTTTCCAGATGGCGGGCGTAAAGGATGTTAACAGCTCAAAAGATGATCTTGTTGAAAGCATTTTTGAAGTAGTTATGAACTTAAAGTCCTTAGCTATTGCTTCTCAAGAGCCATTAACCGAGCCTGTTTGGTTATCAATCGATAAACGTGGTGAAGGTGAAGTTCACGCTTCAGATATCGTTTGTCCTGAAAATTTATCCTTTGTAGACCCTGAAGCCCGTATTTGCACTTTAAAAGGTGCTAAGGCTTCGTTGTCGATGAAACTTCGCATTTCATCAGGCCAAGGTTATGTAATGACTACCTCTGATAAGCATATTCCAGCTGATGCAGAGAACGTTATCCTAATCGACGCAAACTACTGCCCAATTCGTCGCTATGTGTACGAAGTTGAGTCAGCTCGTGTTGAGCAGCGTACAGATTTAGATAGATTAGTTATTGATTTAGAGACTAATGGAACAATTGCTCCAGAAGTTGCTCTAATGAATGCTTCTAACTTAATCTGTGAATGCATGGATAACATCATTGATAAGGAAGAGATCAGCGAGCGTGTAAGCGCTCCTGTAGCTCCACCAATGCCTGATCCTGTGTTAATGCAACCAGTTGAAGATCTAGAATTAACTGTTCGTTCAGCTAATTGCTTAAAAGCGGAGTCAATCATTTACATCGGTGATTTGGTACAAAGAACTGAAGTTGAGCTTCTAAAGACTCCAAATCTAGGTAAGAAGTCATTAAATGAAATTAAGGACGTTCTTGCTCAGAGAAACTTGTCTTTAGGTATGCGCGTAGCAAACTGGCCACCTCCAGGACTTCGTACATCAAATAACTAATTGTTTTAGAAGGAATAAAAAATGCGTCATCGTCAAAGTGGCCGTCATTTAGGTCGTACAGCTGCACATCGTGCTGCTTTATACCGTAATTTAGCTAAGGCATTGCTAACCTTCGAAGTTATCAAGACTACTGTTCCAAAGGCAAAGGAATTACGTCGCTTCGTTGAGCCATTAATCACCTTAGCAAAGGTTGATACTGTTGCAAATCGCCGTCTAGCATTTGCTCGTCTTCGTGATGAAGCTGTTGTAGCAAAGCTATTCAACGTAATCGGTAAGCTATCAGCTAACCGTAACGGTGGTTACACCCGTATCCTAAAGGCTGGTTTACGTGCATGTGACAGAGCACCAGTTGCTTATATCATGCTAACAGACCGTCCTGAAGTTGCTGAAGAAGAAAAGGCAGCTGAATAATACATATGGGCGCATATGCGCCCATTCAGATTTCTTGCTTACTAACTGTACAAAACGAGGGTGAAACCTTGGATCAGATCATGGATTCTATTAAGCCAAACATTAAAGATGTAACTGAGCTTTCACATAACGTAAGCCGTGTTATTCTTGAGCCATTTGAGCGTAACTATGCTCAAATCGTAGGCACAGCACTCCGTCGTATTATGCTGTCCTCTATTCCTGGATATGCCATCACCTCAGTTGAAATTGATGGTGTAGTGCATGAATACAGTGCAGTAGAAGGCATTCAAGAAGATATTCTTCTTATTCTATTAAACTTAAAAGAAGTTGCTGTAGCTTCTGAAGGTTCTCTACGTGATGAACCTGTTCTTCAAATCAAGAAGAAAGGTATTGGTCCTGTAACTGCAGGTGATATCCAATGCCCAGCAGGTGTTGAAATCCGTAATCCTGACCAAATCATCTGTCACTTAACAGATGAGAATAAAGAGTTAAACATGACCCTACATGTAACTCGTGGTCGTGGTTATGTTCCTTCAGTAAGTCGTCCAGTTTCAGATGGCACCGAAGAGAGATTCATTGGCAGATTGCTAATTGATGCTTCATATTGCCCTGTATTAAATGTTGCAGTTCATACTGCTCCTATTGCTGACGATCAAGAGCAACTAATTCTTGATATCGAAACTAATGGAACAATTGATCCTAAGAATGCTGTTGGTATTGCAGCTACAATTTTTGCTGATCAATTAAATTCATTCGTTGATATCAGAAATTCAGTAGCACCTACTGAGTCTGCTTCATCAAGACCTTCAGTAGATCCTAAGTTATTATGTGCTGTTGAAGATCTAGAGTTAACAGTTCGTTCTGCTAACTGCTTAAAGACCGAGGGTATCAAGTACATCGGTGATTTAGTTCAGAAGACTGAAGTTGAATTATTAAAGACTCCAAATCTTGGTAAGAAGTCATTAACTGAGATTAAGGATGTTTTAGCTGAGAGAGGATTATCTCTAGGTATGCGCCTCGAGAACTGGCCTCCTGCAGAGCTAGAAAACTAATTTGATTTCTTAAAAGGATCTCAAATGAGATCCTTTTTAATTTGCACTATCTTTGTTCTTTTCTTCTGTTTTACTCCAATTCCATATCTAATCTGACATTTTAGTTGTAGAATAAAAATCCTAGACACGATTATTAGTTGGAGATGTATATGTTTAAGAAAATCGATAATTCTTTTGCTTATTCAGTGTTAGCTGGTGGTCCTATTATCAATATTTTTACCATTGGTAAGGATGGTATAGAAGATGGTATGACAGCAGCTTGGTCATGCCCTTTTGATCCTGATGTTTTACTAGTAGTAATTGATAAGACTCATACAACCGCTAAGAATATCAGAGAGACTAAAAAACTAGTTATTGCATTACCAACCAAAGAAGGTATCGAGGATTCTTTAAAGCTTGGTTCCATCCATGGTCGTGATGATCAAAATAAGCTAAACAAGGTAAAGTTAGAGCGCACAGAGAATTTTAATTACCCAATTTTAAAATCCTCAATTGCTTATTTTGAATGTGAATTGGCAGATGAGAATTTATTTGAGGACAAAGGTATTTGTCTTGCAAAGGTACAACATGTATATGTTCAAGAGCAATATTGGGATGATAAAGAGCAAGCATTTGTGCCTGGTTGCTTTAATACCATTCACCATGTTGCTGGTTCAAAATTCTCATTTGGAGGAACTGTAGTTGAGTAGCGATCCAATTAAAATTACTGAGCAAGATGTTTTAGATTTATTCTCTGGTGTCGCAGTAGAGTCTTTGTCTTGTGAAAATCCTAATGAATACTTTAGAGTAACCAAATTAATGTCCGATCCAGACTATGATTTTGGTTATGAATTAAGATCTGTTAATGAGAATGATTTATACGATAGTGACTTAGGAGAGGTGAGAGCTCTTGTATGTGCTTCAATATACTTAGTCGCTCATGAAGGCTCATTAAAAAATGACATCCACTTAGTAGATATCATTTTCTTAAAGAATTATCACGAAGATCAAAGAGCTTGCGCTAACTGGTTCCCTGAAGAGTAGTTCTATGGATTGATGGTAATAGGAGTGCCCACTTCTACTAAGGATAAGAATAAATCGATATCAGGGTTTAAGAGGGCAATACAACCATTAGTCCAATTAGTTCTTTGAACTGTTTCGTGATATTCACTCTTTGATGGTGGTTGACCATGGATCATAATCATTCCTCCAGGTCTTCTACCATGTTTTCTTGCAAATTCTATGTCTTTAGCATTTGGATATGAAATATGAAATGCTTTGTAGTAATAGGATTTTTGCTTAATGTAATCTAGTACATAAGTACCTTCAGGGGTCTTTTTATCACCCTCAAATTGCTTATGACCTACTGGCTTATCTGATAGTGCTATCCAAAAACGGTGTACCTCTTTACCGTTTTTCATCAAAATCATCTGATGAGCAGCTTTGTTTACAATAACTTGATCAACAACTTTAGCGTTTGACCTTCTAGTTAGTGTTTGCTTTTTAAGTAAAGTTTCTTCTTTTTGTAACAGATTAGATGCTGTACCTAAGCGAACATAGTCAAACTCCTCATCAAACACGATATCTGAGGATACAGCTTGTGCCAAAATATAATCTGGCAAATTCTGATGACTATAAGCTTGGCTATTTGAAGCAAGGAACCATAAAGCAAGCGCTAAAGATTTAAGAAAAAAATTTAAGTAATGCATCTAAAATATCAATAATTGAAATTTGATCTTATTAGGATCGTGATTTATACAGTAAAATGGTTAGAGAAAATTATAGTCTTTATAAAAGAGCTTTGTGAAAAATTTTTAAATGACAGATCAAAATAATAAAAATTTAAGTCTTGAAGGTATTGAGTTATACCCACTAGGTAAATTCACAGAGGATGCTTATCTTAATTACTCCATGAACGTAATTAGAGATAGAGCTCTACCTTCAGTTGCTGACGGTATGAAGCCAGTGCAAAGAAGAATTATCTTTGCAATGTCTAAGCTTGGCATTAAACCTAAAGAGAAACATGTAAAGTCAGCAAGAACCGTAGGTGAAGTAATTGGTAAGTACCACCCACATGGTGATAGTGCATGCTATGAAGCCATGGTGTTGATGGCACAACCATTCTCCTATAGATACCCATTAGTAGATGGCCAAGGTAACTGGGGTGATGTTGAAGATCCTAAGTCCTTTGCTGCTATGCGTTATACAGAATCACGTTTAGCGCCTTACTCTGAAGTGTTATTACAGGATATCAACTCTGGTTGCGTAGATTGGATCCCAAATTTTGATGGTACAGTAGAAGAGCCTAAGTTTTTACCTGCAAGATTACCAAATATCCTATTAAATGGAACTACTGGTATTGCTGTAGGTATGGCAACCGATATTCCGCCTCACAACTTAAATGAAGTAGCTAATGCTGCTGTTCATCTACTAGAGCATCCTGATGCCACTGTTGTTGATTTAATGAAGTTTGTACCAGGTCCTGATTACTCCTGTGGTAGTGAAATTACCAACTCAACAGACGAGTTACAAAAGTTATATGAGACTGGTAAAGGATCCATTAGACAAAGAGCTACCTATACTGTTGAAAAGGATGAAATTGTAATCAACACTCTACCATTCCAAGTAGCAGGTGGTGCAATCGAAAAACAAATTGCTGATTTGATGTCAAAAAAGAAGTTACCTATGGTAGCTAATATAACTAATGCATCTGATCACAATTGTCCTTGTAGAATCATCATTACTCCACGATCAAAGAGAACTGATATTGATGCTCTAATGGAGCACTTGTTTGCAGTTACTGATCTTGAAAAGACCTATCGTGTAAATCTAAATATCTTAGGTTTAGATGGTAAACCTGCAGTTAAAGATTTAAAGACCATCTTGTCAGAGTGGTTAACCTTTAGATTAAGTTGCGTAAGACGTAGATTTACCTCTCGTTTAGAGGTGGTAAATAAACGTTTACACCTCTTAGAAGGTTTCTTATTAGTAATTCTAAATATCGATGAGGTAATTGAGATCATTCGTAAAGAGGATGATCCTAAAGCTAAACTTATCGAAAGATTTGGCTTAACAGATGCTCAGGTAGAATACATCTTAGAGACAAAGTTAAGACAATTAGCAAGACTTGAAGAAATCAAAATTAAAGCTGAGATGGATAAGCTTTTAGAGGAGAAGAATAAGCTTGAAACCTTATTAAACTCTGAAGCTAAATTCAAAACCTTTGTGAAAAAAGAGATTCTCCAAGATGTAAAACTCTATGGCGATGAGCGTCGTTGCAAGTTGGTACAACGTGACGCAGCCTCAGCTATGAGTGAGGACGATTTCATTCCAAGTACCCCTGTAACAGTTATTTTATCAAAGATGGGCTGGGTTAGAGCTGCAAGTGGTAGTGATATTGATGCAGCTTCCATGTCCTATCGTTCTGGTGATAAGTTCTTATCTAAAGCCTCTGGTAAGACTAATGAACAGGCAAGCTTTATCACTAACAAGGGTAGAGTCTACACTGTCGATATCAAGGATTTACCTTCAGCTCGTGGTCAAGGTGAGCCTCTGTCTGCAAAAGCTTCCTTACAGGCAGGTGAAAATGCTTGCCATGTAGTAATTGGCAGAAAGGACAATCAATTTGTTGTAGCAACTGATAAAGGTTATGGCTTTATTACTAAAGGCACTGATTTGCAGACAAGAAATAAGGCTGGTAAAGCTTTAATTACTTGCGATGACGATGCTGTAATTTTACAGCCATTACAAGTATGTGATCTTGAAACTGATTGTTTGGCTGTTGCAAGTAAATCAGGCAGATTGCTAATTTATAAGTTGACACAATTACCTTCTTTAGCTCAAGGTAAGGGTAATAAGCTTATGAATATCAATGGAGCAAAACTTGATCTTAAAGTAGATGGTATTGCTGCTATGGCAATTCTTCCAAGTGGAAGCTCTATGATTATTCACTGCGGTAAGAGAGTAATTAACCTAAGTGCTCAAGAAATTGAGCAAAGAATTAGTGAAAGAACTAAAGCAGGTGACTTACTTCCTCGTGGATTCCAAAAGATTGATTCTTTAGAGGTTATCCTTAAAAAGGATGATGCTACCCCTGAAGATATCCCACCTGTAGAGCCAGAGTTCACTCTAGAATAAACTTAAGCTAGTGCACTAAGTAGTGCACTAGCTATTAAATAAGTCTTCAAGCTCAAATAGAGTAACTCTGTCTTTTAGAGCATTTTGCTTTACATAAGAGCTAAAGCCAGACTTTGAAAAAGCTATATAGGAAATGTCACAATCATTACTAAATACTGCTTTTCTTGAGAGCATGGTTTGGTAATCCTCTTTTGAAAAATGCTCATTTTTGTATTTGCATTCACAAATGATGATTTGACTTCCTGTCTTATCCTTAAGCAAGATATCAATATCATCTTGGCATTTACGAACAGGATTAGCTCCCCACCAACGCCCCATGTAAAAAGGTACAAAAGCTAATTCTTTATGTTTTGCTTTTCTTAGCAAAAACTCGTAACAAATTTGCTCAAATATGTGGCCCATGTAGGTACTTAAGGCATTTTCTTCAAAAATTTCGTCTACAGCTTCAGCTGGATTTAACAAGCTAAAGTAATTTTGATTACTGAAAATAAATTGATACCAGAAGGCAAAGAAATTGTCAGTAAAGGAATAAATGGTTTTCCTAGAAACTGTCTCTTCTCCACACGGAGTTTCTCTTTTTAGAATGCGCAAGTTTTTTAAGGTATCAATGTATTTTGAGGTTTTTGAAGTTTCAGCGTGAATTTTTGTGGCAATTTCGTTGAGTTTAGTCGCGCCTAGCGCCACCGCCTCAAGTATACCGTTGTAAGTATTTAAATCGCGTAACTCCATTCTTAAAAGAGTTTGTGGCTCATCTTTTAAAAATGCTCCTTCAGTAAGTAACTTTTGCTTTAGGTTCTTTTTGATGCTTAATTTTCTGTCAAATTTTTCAAGATAACTTGGTATACCCCCTAATATTCCGTAAATTAAACACTTATCTTCAGCTGAATAGTTCTCAAAAAAAGCACTACTATCTAGGTAATCTAGCGGTTTTAATTCTAATTTAGAGGTACTTCTTCCGTATAATGGACTTTGATACCCCATTACCTCATTTTCCATAAAGCTAATGCTAGATCCGCAGAGAATTAAAAATAGATTTGTATCTTTTAAGCCATGATCAATATTGTGCTGTAATATGGATTTTAAGCTTGGATTTTCTTTTCCTAAAAAAGGAAATTCGTCGATGATGAGTGTTACTTTTTCTTGAGAGCATCTGTCTTTTAAAAAGCTAAACGCATCTTCCCAATTGTCAAAAGGTGATAGCTTTGACAGGTTAAAGTAACTTAATATAAGCTTACTAAAGTCCACTAAGTTTAGGTAATCGTTTTTCTCTTGTGCGCTAAAGAATATCACTTTACAAGTTTTTGCAAACTCTTTTAAAAGTGTAGTTTTGCCAACTCTACGTCTGCCATACATGATTAAAAACTCAAAGTGATCACTTTGTTGCAGATCCTTTAATTGACCTAATTCTTTTTGACGAGCGATGAACATCATTATTCCTAAATATTTACTAACTTACGATTAGTATAATCTAAAGTTAGTAATTTTCAAGAAAGAGAATTTTATGAATTTGGCAAGTAAGGTAGGAGTGTTTTAAAGAGCATGCTTGTGCATGCTCTTTAAGAAGTGATATTAGAATAATCTCCAAATTGGAATTAGTCTTGCAAATAAAGAATCAAGGGCAAATAGACCTAGCATAACTATCATGAGGGAAATATCAATCATGCCAATAGGAGGGATGATCTTTTGCACAGGAGCTACTATAGGATAAGTGATCTGTGAAAAGAAAATAGACCATTGTCTAGTACTTGGAAGCCAGGAGGTTAATGCCTGGGCAAGTAGTAGAATAATAATCAAATAGCCAAAGGTTTTTACAGTAATGATAGTTGTGAATAAGAGTACTAATCTAATGTCAAACTGTAAGATGGTAACTACTAGAATAGATACGCAAATTAAAGCAATTACAAAAGATACTATCATGCCACAATAGTAAAAGCCTTTGATATTGGCATTTTTAATTGGAATTAGCCTGATTACAGGTTGGGTTAATTTAAAGACCACCTGAGTTACTGGGTGGTAAAAATCTACACTTGAAGATTGCATCAAGGCTCGTAATTGAAACAGCATTACTAAAGCTTCAATTACCATGACAATGAGTGAAAGAACGCTCATAATATTCCTTTAATTAAAACATTTTCTCAAATTCGTAAGTTCTATCAAGACTTGCTTGAATAGTGTTTTCCATGATCTTCTCAAAGTTGCCTTCGGTCATCTTTGTTAAACCTGCAAAGGTGGTACCACCTTTTGAGGTAACAGCTTCACGTAAGGCTGCGATGGTAGTATCTTGGTTTTGAATAACCATATTAACAGATCCAAATACTGTTTGTTCAACCATCTTTCTTGCATCCTGTTCACTGATACCATGACGGATAGCTTCAGTGATTAGAGCTTCCATGAATCTATAGACAAAAGCAGGACCACAACCACAAACAGCGCCAATAACATTTAAGTTGTTCTCATCGCCTTCAATGCAAGTACCCATGTGACTTAACATAGTCTTGCAAAGAGTCTTTTGCTCATCTGTAACCTCGGTATCATAAGTTACAGCGATAACACCAAGACCTAATTTTGCAGGGGTGTTTGGCATAATTCTAATGAGTTTGTGAGTCTTTAATAGGTTGCTAATAGAGGATAACTTAAAGCCTGCAGCCATCGAAACAAATAGCTTGTCAGATAGGTTTACACCACTTGCTGATAGCTCCTGTAATACGGAGGTTAAAATCTGAGGCTTTACACCTAGGAAAATAACTTGAGCATCTTTAATTGCAGCTACATTATCAGTAGTAATACTTGCGCCTTTTGCTTTAAATTTTTCTAATTTCTCAAGATGAGGTCCACTTACAGTAATATTCTTTACATCAAAAGATTTTACAATGCTTTCAAAAATACAGGTGGCCATGTTGCCACCGCCAATAAAGGCAATTTTTTGCTCGTTCATAGTAACTTTGTTCTTATATTCTCTAGCACCAAAGATAGCAGTGCCAATACGTACTTCATTTGATCCGTGCTTGATAGCCAAATCAAGATCATGGGTCATACCCATTGATAGTATGTCAAAATTGTCAAACTTTGTCTTGTACTTATCAAATAAGGCTTTTAAGTGTGCAAATTCGCTTTCAATTAGAGCTTTGTCGGTAGTATCTGTAGCAATACCCATAAAGCCACGTAAACGAAGTTTTGGTAATGAATTGATGCATGAAATGATGTCATCAATATCACTTTCCTCACAACCAGACTTTTGATCTTCATGAGAGATATTAACTTGGACTAAAACGTCTAAGGCTGGTAGTTCATCTGGACGTTGATCGTTTAGTCTTTTAGCTACGATGTCTCTATCTACGCTTTCTACGATATCAAAATTAGCTGCAATAAGTTTGGTTTTATTCTTTTGAATAGGACCTATAAAATGCCAAACAATATCGTTGTAACCTTGAGCTTTTAAGCTTTGAATTTTCTCACTAGCTTCTACAGCGTAGGATTCACCAAAATGTCTTTCGCCACAAGCATAAGCTTGTTTAATTAAATCTTCAGGTTTAGTTTTGCTTACACACAATAAATTAACTGATATTTTTTCGCAATTATGTGTAGTGCAAGCATCAGCAATGCTTTGATGTACTAAGGAGAGATTGTGTTTTATGCTATCCATAATTTAGCCTTTAATTATTCTTTAACTTTAGGTATTATAACTTTTTTAGAAATAGCTAAACTAATATTTTATAGGGGTTGTTGATGTTTGTAATTGATAATGAGATTTGTTCTCAATGTGGTGAGTGTCAGGATATTTGCCCTTGTGGTGCAATTGAACAGCAACCAGACGATTCTTTCAAGATTGATGCTCAAATGTGTTCCGATTGCGCAGCTTGCCAATCAGTATGTCCTTTTGAAGCTATCAAGGAAGTTGAAGACGAGCAGTAATTTTTGTTGTTACTCGTCTTAAAAGAAAACCTACCATAAGGTAGGTTTTCTTTTATCCTTAGCAAGGAGCTTTTTCCTGCTCTTTATTGAATAAGCCTACCTTTAGCTTCTTAATAAATTCGTCCTTTTCTAAAGTCTTAACATTCACATCTAATTGATCAAATGGAATTTCAATACCATTTTGAGCAAAGGCAGATAAGGTTTCACGACTTAAGTAATCGATAGTAAGCTTTCTATCACCGATATTACCAACATAAATGTCGGCTGCGATGTTTACAGAGCTTGCAGCTAATTCTTTTACATAGATTAGACAAGCTTTGTCTTTAGAGATGTACTTACACTTATAAACAATCTGCTTTAAGAGGTTCTTAGCTTTTTCAACATCAGCATCATAAGCAACTCCCACCACAAATTCCATCTTAGTAACAGAATCAGTTAAAGACCAGTTAGTTAAAGCACTAGTAATGAACTCACGGTTTGGGATCATCACTTCTTTATTCTCAAAGGAGATAACTGTTGTAGCTCTAATTCTTATCTTACTTACAGTACCTGATAGACCATTTAGGGTAATGATATCGCCTACACGAAGTTGTCTTTCAAATAGTAGAATCAAACCTGATACGAAATTAGCGAAGATTTCTTGTAAACCAAAACCTAAACCTACGGATAAGGCTGCTACAAGCCATTGTAAGTTCTCCCAATGAATACCAATGGCAGCGGCTGCTGCAACTATACCTAAGCCTGTAATCACATAGGAGGAGATAACTTTAGCTGTATAACTTGTAGAGTTAGTCTCTTTGGTCTTTCTAATCTGAAAGAGCTTTTCTAAGATAGAAGGTAAATTCTTATTTAGAATGCTGGTGAAAATCAAAATGGCAATTGCAAGCAAGATATCAGATAGTGATAAGTAATCTGTAACTTCTAGTTTGCCATTTATAAGTTCACTGTTAGACCATAAGTGCACAGTATCAAGATAACGTAGTACTGAGGCTAAATCGTTCCATTGTAAATATAAGAAGAAGGCTGCAGTAGCGATGAGTAGTACGTTGACTAATTTGTAAACCTTACTAAATAAAACTGAAGGGCTTACGTTTAAAGAAGCTAGTAAATGGTTTTCATTATGATCTTTATTAGCATTGATATTTAAAAAGGCTTTATGTAAATAAACATAAATCATTCTGTGTACGGTTTGACTTACTAGGTAGTAAGCTAAAACGATATAACAAGAATAAGCAATTCTATTAGTTAAAGTTACTACAGAATATAGATAACCTAAAGCTACAAACATCAAAGCAATACCAGTTACTAGCATGCCTGTAATGCAGGTGATAACTGTTGTAGCAGAGGAGGAGTTGTAGTCTTTTAAGCTATTGATAAATAGTCTTGTAAAAATAGCAAATAAAGCAATAAAGGAGATTAAAACCACCAAGTGGGAGCTTATATCTGCGTAGATATAGTTAGAGTCAGTTTCTGCCACATTAGCAAAGATAAGTAGTGGTAAGGCAAATAACCAAACAATGTTTAAAGATGATCTAAACTTTGCTAACTTGTAAGGAGGTACGCTAAAGTGACGTTGCAATAAAGCATTTGGCTTTACAATCTGCAAGAAGAAAGTAAATACAAAAATATGTAACACCATAATGAGAATAACAGTGCCTTGCATCTTGGTGTTAGCAAGTGCAATACAAATTACGATGGATCCTATGATTACTTTCCAACATAACTGTGGCAGCATCATAAAGGCGTTGTTTACAATCGCAAGTGGCGTTACAAAGATTGAATCCTCAGCCCTATCTAAGCATCTTGCTAGCTTATTGTTATTTCTTGAAATCCAGTTGTGTAAAGCTAATACAATGAAAGATAAGAACACAAAGGGCAGAATAATAAACTTTACTGTATTAGTGGTATTAGTAATAAATTGCTCTTGAGATAACTTTAAGATTAAATTTCTAGATTCATATTTGATGGTTGGAATAATCATTTTGACAAAGTCTGCACCAATAGAGTGGTTAGACTTAACCCAGAACAATTGTTCTTGAATGTCATACTTAATCTTTTCGCTAATGGTTTTGTATTCAGTGTACTTTACACGTAAGGAGATGGCGGTACTTAACTCATTAGCTAATACTTGATAAAGCTCATTTAGGGATCTTCTCTTTAGAATATAAACCGCAGTTAAATCTTTAACGTTATCTTCTAAAGCTTTATTGATGCGAATTTCATTTTGGACAACTTTTTCAACATCCATAAGCTTATCAAGTTGCTCACGGATCTCGTAAATATAAATGTTTAAGTTAGCAATAGTTTCATCAAGATCGTAGTTTAAATTGATCCCAGGCATTAAAGACAATTGCTTATTTAAAAGTCTTGATAAAACTAGACTTTTACCAATTTCTTTAATCTGATTAGACAGATCTTTATCCATTTGCTCAACTTTAGCATAAGCACTATCTACAGCTTGGTAATCGTGCTCTAAGTTAGCGTATTTTACGCGATGCTCATTGATGTAGGTTTGAATACCAATCTCAGAGTTAATTAACTTCTCTAAGTTAGGATTTTTTTTCTTTAATTCATTTAAATCAATTGAGCTTGAGGTGTCTGCAAAGTCTACATTCTTACGGTATTGCAGATTCTTTAAATTCTTTTCTAAACGAGCATATTTTAGGCTGGAGATCTTAAGGTAGTAGTTTGTAAGATCCTGCAAAATAGACAAATTTGCTAATTGGTTTTTATAAAAATTGCTTTCTAAATTAGAGCTATAAATTAACAGAGCTGTAGCTCTATTTTTAAATAGAGTAGGGCTTGAGTCTTTATCAATAGAGGAGATAAGTCCTTTTACTTTGTCATTGTTTAGCGTGATGATGTTTTGGGCTTTTTCAGGTAAGGTTTGGATATTGTTGTGGTAGTCACCTGCAGCAGATAACTCTAATTGACAAGTAGTTAAGTCCTGTTGTGCTTTAGTAATAGCTTCTTCAAGTTGCTTTTGAGTAAGTTTAGCTATTTCTGCTTTAGATGTAGGCTCTGCGTTTTGTTCTTTAGTAAGCTGATTTGATAACTTTACAATATGCTCATTAGCTTGTTTTAAGGTGTTGTCTAAGTTCTTTTGTTTAGTGGTGTTTTCAGCAATTCTTGAGAAATTATCAAGCGCTACTTGATAGAGGATCTCAAGTTTTTTCTTTTCATCTTCAGGGGTAGTTGTATCCTCTTTTAAAAGATTTAATTGCTCAGACAACTCTTTATCTGTAGGTAAAGTGATGTTACCAATTTGTGTTTGCAACACAATAGGCTCACCCGCGTGAGAGACAGTAAAGAAATTAACTAATAAAACTAAAGCTAAAAAGAATTTTTTCATGAACATAACACCTTAATAAACTTGTGAATATTATACGTTTATGAATAGGGAATTTATAGAGATTCAAAGGTGCTTTTTTTAGATAAACAGTAGACTGTAGCTGAAAATTAAAAAGGCTATGGGGCAAGCCATAGCCTTTTCAATCAAAGTCCTAAATTTTAAGGATTTAAAATGGTTGGACCTGATTTCTCATCGGTTTGTGGGTAGTCTAGATTGTAGTGAAGACCACGAGATTCATGACGCATCATGGCAGATTTAACAATAATCTCTGCAACTTGAAGTAGGTTACGTAGCTCTAGTAAGTTACGTGAAACTCTAAAGTTAGAGTAGTACTCGTGTACTTCCTTCTTTAATAGCTCAATGCGGTGCATTGCTCTTTCAAGTCTCTTATTAGTTCTAACAATACCAACATAATCCCACATGGTAAGTCTTAGCTCATGCCAATTGTGAGTAATGATAACTTCCTCATCAGAATTGGTTACTTGGCTTTCATCCCAATCTGGAATTTCATAGTCGTCAAAATCGTCAGCTTCTAAGTGTTTAGTGATGTTTGTAGCTGCAGCCTTACCATAAACAATACACTCAAGTAGTGAGTTAGAAGCTAAGCGGTTAGCACCATGTAAACCAGTGTAGGCACATTCACCTATGGCGTATAAACCGTCAATATCAGTTTTAGCTTTTCTATCAACCATGATGCCACCACAAGTAAAGTGAGCAGCAGGAACGATAGGAATAGGCTGTTTAGTGATATCAATACCAACCTTTAAGCAACGCTCATAAATAGTTGGGAAATGCTTTTTAATAAATTCTGGCTCTTTAAAGGAGATGTCTAGGTACATGCAGTGGGCACCTAACTTCTTCATCTCATGATCGATTGCTCTAGCAACGATATCACGAGGAGCTAATTCCAAACGCTTATCGTAATCTTGCATGAAACGAGTGCCA
Source organism: uncultured Succinivibrio sp. (assembly GCA_902785325.1). GTDB lineage: Bacteria > Pseudomonadota > Gammaproteobacteria > Enterobacterales > Succinivibrionaceae > Succinivibrio. The sequence continues at coordinate 21,465 of CACZXZ010000024.1, forward strand.
TCAGGTCTCTTTAATTGAGCACCTTCACCACGTAAAGCTTCTGTTAATAAGAAGTTTCTATCTGCATCGCAATATAGGGTGGTAGGATGGAATTGATTAAACTCCATGTTTGCAACACGGCAACCTGCACGATATGCCATAGCTATACCGTCACCTGAGCTTACCTCTGGGTTGCAAGTATATTGATAAACTTTTGAAGCACCACCTGTACATAAAGCAACAAACTTAGCTTTTATAGATTCCACATGATTTGTTTTGGTATTTAGTACATAAGCACCTAAAACACGGTTACCTACAAGACCTAACTTTTTAGTGGTGATTAAATCGATGGCATTTCTGTACTCAAGAATAGTGATGTTCTTATGCTCTTTTGCTCTTTGAACTAGAGTTTCTTGAATAGAACGACCAGTATGATCTTCTGCGTGGAAAATTCTTCTGTTAGAGTGACCACCCTCACGGTGTAAGTGATATGGTGATTGCTCTTTTGTATGTTCAGTTTCTTTTAAATCAAAAGGAACTCCCATATCAATAAGCCATTGGATAGCATCGTGTGCACCTTTAGCAACAAATTCAACAGTTTTTTCATCACAAAGGTAAGCACCAGCTACACAGGTATCGCGGATGTGATTTTGAATATTGTCATTATCATCTTTGATATTGTATACGCCTGCGATGCCACCTTGGGCATAGTTAGTTGAGCCTGCACATACATTTTCTTTAGATAGAACAATTACCTTTGTTTTATCTGCAAGACCTAGTGCTAAAGTTAGACCGGCAGCACCACTTCCTATGATTAAACAATCTGTTGTGTAATTCATTTGTTAATTCCTACGCTACAATCCACGGGAGGTAGTAGCCATTTTTTTACTATAAAGGTTTACAGAAAGATAATTTTACAACTTTGTTTATAATTTTTAATCTTTAATTCACAAAAAATACGGCTATAGAGTTTTTGTTAATTAAATTTTTCAGAATTGTTCTTGCCGTTTAATTCTCACAAAGAAACGAACTTTGCGTTCGTAAGATTAAACAAAGCTCTATTATTTACATGGTATACTACATACAAGGCAACGCTACTAGGTAAATAAAATGAATTTGTATTTAAATCTTAACAGCAATAGGTTTTTAGAAGATCTAAAAGGTGGTTATATAGATAAGACTCAGCTTTTAGCTTTTACAAATTCAGTCCTCTTATCAAAAGATAAATATGTTTGTGTATCACGACCTAGACGTTTTGGAAAATCCATTACTGCGGATATGCTTGTAGCATATTACTCAAAAGGAAGTTCTTCAAAAGAGCTTTTTTCTAAATTTAAGATAGCAAAAGATCCTTCTTTTAATGAGCATTTAAATAAATACAACACTATTTCTCTTGATATTCAATACATGATAAGTAAATGCGGTAATGTTGCTAGTGTAATTGAGTATATACAAACTCAAATCATAGAAGAACTTAAAGAAGCATTTCCTAATTGCATAACTGATGATAAAAATTTAGTAGAAGCCATCGCTGCTGTATATAAGACTTATCACGAGAAATTTATTTTTATTATTGATGAGTGGGATGCTATTTTTAGATTGTATGAAAATGATTTTACCTTGCAAGCTAACTATATTGACTTACTAAGAGGTCTTTTTAAAGGTGCTGGTGCAGATGACTCTGTAGTACTTGCTTACATCACAGGTATTTTGCCAATTAAAAAATATAAAACAGAGTCAGCCTTAAACAATTTTGATGAATTTACCATGCTAAATCCTATGGAGTTAGCCTCTTGCCTTGGGTTTACCAAATCTGAAGTATTAAAAATTTGCCAAGAAGAGAACATCTCTTTTAATGAAACTTGTCGTTGGTATGATGGCTATAGGTTAAAAGATGAAGAAATTTTTAACCCAAAATCCATCATGATGTTAAAGAGAACTCATGAGTTTTTTAACTATTGGTCAAAAACAGGTGCTTTTGAGGCAGTAAGTGACTACATAAAGGCAGATTTTGATGGTTTAAAAGAAGCTTTTGTGTCTTTAGTTAATGGTAATAGACTTTCAGGTATTGATATAGACAATTTTGAAAACTCACTTGCCTCAATAGATTGTAGAGATGCTGTCTTTGTCTATTTAATACATTTAGGTTATCTAGCCTATGATGCAACACTAAAACAAGCCTATATACCAAATGAAGAGGTAAGGCAGGCCTTACTTACAGTGCTAAAAGAAAAGAAATGGTCTGAGTATATTGATCAAATCAAAGCTTCAACAACACTGCTTGAGAAGACAATCTTTGAACATAATTGTAATTTTGTAGCAAAGACAATTGAGAAGTTCCATCAAGAATTAACCTCTATCATTAAATACAATAATGAAAATGCTTTGAGTATTATTGTGAATAATGCTTATTGTGCAACAGCAGAGTATTACTACAAGCCTGTAAGAGAAATGCCTTTAGGAAAAGGTTTTGCTGATATTGTTTATCTTCCAAAAACTGAATTTAAAGATGAGTTTCCTGCTCTTGTAATTGAGCTTAAATGGAATAAAGATGCAGATTGTGCTATTTCTCAGATTAAAGATAAACAATACTGTAACTCTCTTTTAGAATACACAGGCAACATCGTTCTAGTTGGTATCAATTATGACCAAAAGACAAAAGTTCATACTTGTAGCATAGAGACTTTAGAAAAATAGTATGTTTTAAAGTTGATTTTTATCAATTAGTTTTGTCCAAACACAAAATCTACAAAATTCTTCTTATCAGGAAGTGTAAAGTGATATTTTAGTCATCTTAAAATTCACTTTGCATAAGCTAACAGTTTGGTAAGATTAAAATTGCCACAATACAAGCTTGGTGATAAAATTTTTTCTTATTTTCTTGCCAAAATTTCGTGCAAATTAAGCTAGTTATAAGTGCTTGAAAAATTTTTTTGAAAAATTAATGTTTTTAATTGAACTTTTAAATAGTTCTTTAGTCTAAAATTTCAAAAGGTGTAATAAGGAATGTCCTCCGTGAACGAAAACTTAAATACTCAATCAGATGAGTTACTTGTTAAGAAAGTTCAGGATGGCGATACCAATGCTTATAATGTTTTAGTTATTAAGTATCAGTATAAAGTAGCCCAAATTATTAGTAAGTTTGTTGCTAATAATGCAGACATCAATGATATTGCTCAAGATGCCTTTATTAAGGCTTATAAAGCAATCAATAGTTTTAGGGGTGAAAGTTCTTTTTACACATGGTTATATCGAATAGTAGTAAATGCTGCTAAGACATTTTTAGAATCTAATTCAAAACATAAAAATAGTATTGATGTAGATTCCCCTGAATTTCAAAGTATTGATGAGCAGGGTATTTTAGCTAGCAAAGATACACCCGATAGAATCATAGAATCACAAGAGTTACATGAGGTAATTCTTAAAGCGATGAACGATTTACCTAAAGAATTGCGTGAGGCAATTACTTTAAGGGAAATTGAGGGCATGTCCTATGATGACATGGCTATAGCTTTAAAGGTTCCTGTAGGAACAGTAAGATCTAGAATCTTTAGAGCTCGTGAGTTTATCGAAAGTAGAATGGCTCATTTAACTTCAAGGTAATTTTTCACAGGAGAGCGTATGTTAGATTCAAAGCAAACAAATTGGGAAGAGCAATCAGCCCTATTTGATAGCGAGAATGTTAATGTCGATAAAGTTGAACTTAATGACGAATTAAAAGATCACTTAAATAATTGGTCTTTAATTGGTGCTACTTTACGTGACGAGTTACCAAAGCAGGTAAATGTATCTTTTGCTGACAACTTAATGGCTAAAATCGAGCAAGAGAAGATTAAACCTGAACCTAGAAAAGTTTCCTTTAACTTTACATTTAAGAAAGTTGCTTTTGCGGTATCTCAATTTGCAATTGCAGCTTCAGTTGCAGCAGTAACCATCATCGGTTGGCAAACCTTTAATGCTGATGAAAAATTAGGTGTTGATAGCACCTCAACCTCTTTAGGCTCTGTAAATGGTGTTAACTTAGCAAGCTATCAAACTTCACAGACCCAAAAAGGTATTAAGCTAAATCAACATTATTCTGATATCGATAGCAAAAACGGTATAAAGATGGATGAGAAAGAGTTTAGAAAACAACAAGCTCTTGAAGTTGACCGTATAAATAATTACATTAGAGGTTACGTATTTACCACAGCCTCAAATGACTAAAAATTTATGTTAAAACAAATTTTTAAAACCGCTTGGGCTGCAACCTTAGCGGTTTTCTATTTTTCAAATCCTGCACTTGCCTCTGATCAGAATAACTCTGACTGTATGGAGCTATTTAATCAAGTTCAAGAGGCCTATTCTAAATCTAATTTTGAAGCTACAGTGATTGAATCAAATCCTATGGCTTTAGAGTTATATTCTCTTGCTCATTTTGATAGATCAGGAATTTCCTATAGTAGCTGGAAATCTTTAAATAATGAGATTGCAGGTTATGCTTTAAGAAATAATAAAGGTTTTGATTACAATACTAATCGCTCCTATATAGGTCCTTTATCTTGGCATCAATCCTTAGTTTGGGATAAGTTATTTTCAAATAAAACTAAGCTTGTAGGCTATGAGTGTACTTTAATTGGCAGATCTCGTTTAGCAGGTCGTAGAGTATCTGTTTTAAGATTAAATCCAATTGATGAGGTACGCTATGGCTTTATGGTAGCTAAAGATGAAGATACCTCTCTTCCTGTAGAGTTAGCTATCACTACTCCTTCAAAAATGGTCAATGCAAGGCTTACTGTGTCAGCAGTACAGGCAACAGCTTTAGACAACTTAAATTTTCCGGATGATACCTTTGACCGTTCAGAATCACTACAACCTAAGGCTAATACAGAAAAGGCAACCATTTGGTCTGAACTTACTATTCCTAAATTCTTTAAGTTAATTGATCATGGAAAAATTGAACAGCAAAAAGGCGTTTTTGCTGACTACCAAAAATTCTCCGATGGTTTAGTAGAGTTTATGGTTTATAGAAATTCCAAAACAGATTTGATGATCCAATCTGCATCTGATGGAACTTTAACTGTATTTAGAAAAAATAGTGATAAATATGAGTATGCAGTGGTAGGTGAAATCCCATTAGAATTAAGTAGCTTAGTTCTATCAAAAATTAAACATACCAATTAAAGATTTTTGTCAAAAAGCACTCCTAAACTGTTAAAATACGAGTTTATGTTTTTTTTTGTACAGGCATATTTGTGCCTATAGATAACCTTTGGAAGAAATAATGGCTGAAATTTATGATCGTTCTTTAGTTAGAAATTTCTCTGTAATTGCTCATATCGATCATGGCAAATCTACTTTATCTGATAGATTTATTCAACTATGTGGCGGTTTAACTGACCGCGAAATGACCTCCCAGGTGCTTGATAACATGGATATCGAGCGCGAAAGAGGTATTACCATCAAAGCTCAGGCTGTAACCTTAAAATATAAGGCAAGAGATGGTAAGACCTACGAATTAAACTTTATTGACACCCCAGGTCACGTAGACTTCTCTTATGAAGTATCACGTTCTTTATTCGCCTGTGAAGGCGCATTACTTGTTGTAGATGCAAGTCAGGGTGTAGAAGCTCAAACTCTAGCTAATTGTTACCAAGCTGTAAACTTAGACTTAGAAGTTATTCCTGTATTAAATAAAATCGATTTACCATCTGCAGATCCTCAAAGAGCTATCGATGAAATCGAAGATCTTATCGGCATTGAAGCTCAGGATGCTTGCAAGTGCTCTGCTAAAACTGGTTTAGGCGTGCAAGATGTATTAGAGCGTATTGTTTCTGATATTCCAGCACCAAGTGGTGATCCTAATGCTCCACTACAAGCTTTAATTATCGATTCTTATTTTGATGATTACTTAGGTGTAGTAGCTTTAGTACGTGTTAAAAACGGTACTTTACGTCGTGGTGACAAGATTAAGGTGATGTCTCAAGGCGTTGCTTGGGAAGTTGAAGGCTTAGGTATTTCAACTCCAAAGCGTGTGAAGGTAGATGTTTTAAATTGTGGTGAAGTAGGTTGGGTGGTATGTGATATTAAATCCGTACACGCAGCACCAGTAGGTGACACTATCACTCACGTAAAACCAGCTTGCACTGAACCTCTACCAGGTTTCCAAAAGGTAAAACCTCAAGTATATGCAGGTATGTTCCCTGTGGATACTGAAGATTACAATGCCTTTAGAGATGCTCTAGAGAAATTGTCTTTAAATGATGCTTCTTTATTCTTTGAGCCAGAAAACTCAAAAGCCTTAGGCTTTGGTTTTAGATGCGGCTTCTTAGGTATGCTCCACATGGAGATTATTCAGGAGCGTTTAGAGCGTGAATACAACCTAAATCTAATTACTACAGCACCTACTGTAGTGTATGAGATTTTACAAACCGATGGTGAGATCTTACATATTGATTCTCCTGCGATGTTACCTCCTATTTCAAACATTGCAGAGATCCGTGAGCCTATCGCTGAGTGCCGTATGCTAATGCCTTCAGAGTATGTAGGCTCTATCATGAAGATCTGCCAAGAAAAGCGCGGTATTCAAGTAGGTCTTGAGTATCATGGTGAGCAAGTAGCTTTAACTTATGACATTCCTATGTCAGAGGTAGTGCTAGACTTCTTTGACAGAATTAAGTCCGCTTCCCGTGGTTATGCTTCACTTGACTATGGCTTTAAGAGATTTAATTGCGACGATTTAGTGCGTATGGATATTCTAATTGCAGGTGAGCGCGTGGACGCACTTGCAATTATTCTTCATCGTTCTGTAGCTCAATCTCGTGGTAGAGCAGTAGTTGAGAAGATGAAAGAAGTAATTCCAAGACAAATGTTTGATATCGCAATTCAAGCTGCTATTGGTTCTCAGATTATTGCTCGTTGCACCGTTAAAGCCTTAAGAAAAGATGTGTTAGCTAAGTGCTACGGTGGTGATATTACAAGAAAACGCAAGCTTTTAGAAAAACAAAAAGCTGGTAAAAAGCGTATGAAACAACTAGGAAAAGTTGAAGTACCTCAGGATGCTTTCTTAGCTATCTTGAAGGTAGGTAAGGAGTAAAAATGATCCAAAGCATAAATGAGAATTTATTTGCTTTTATCTTACTTATTGCAACCATAGTTTCAGGCGCAGCCTGGACCTATGACTTTATTAAGGAAAGACCAAAGCGCAAATTAAATTTGTCAAAAGCACAAGAAGCTAAAACGCTTACTAAAAAAGAGCGTAAACAAATTCTTGAGCCTAAAGGCGTTTTAGGACAAGTAGGTAGCTTGTTTTTTGTGTTGCTCTTTGTATTTGTGTTTAGATCCTTTTTCTATGAGCCTTTTAGAATTCCATCAGGCTCTATGATGCCTACTTTGTTGTCAGGAGATTTTATTGCCGTAGATAAGAGTGCTTATGGTATTAAAAATCCACTAACTAACGGTACTATCATTGAAGGTGAAAAACCAAAGCGTGGCGATATTATCGTGTTTAAATATCCTGAAGATAAAACAATCGATTTTATCAAGCGTGTAGTTGGTCTTCCTGGCGATAGAATTATTTATCACCGTAAACACATTTATATTAAAAAGGCTGATGCTCCTAAAGATGAGGCTCCTATCTTAGTGTCTACAAGAATGATAGAGACTGAGGAAGAAGAGTTTATGGGCTTTACTCAAAGCTACGATGTGTTTAAAGAGTCCTTTGGTGATGACGAAACTCATCTAATTAGAATCAATACCGCAGCACCTGACTTAAAAGAATACTTTTATGTACAAAAGGGCTTTGAGGCTGGGGAATGGGTTGTTCCTGAAAATTGCTATTTTGCAATGGGTGATAACCGCGATAATAGTAAAGATAGTCGTTTCTGGGGCTTTGTGCCTTTTGAAAATATCGTAGGTAAAACCTCTACTATTTGGTTATCTTTTGAGTTTGACAGAGATGAGAAAAGTGCAATTCCTACATGGATCCCATCTGCAATTCGTTTTAATAGAATTGGAAGTATAGATTAAAAATGGGTAGTACTCTCAACGTAATAGAATTACAAAACCTAGAATTAAAATTAGGTTATTCTTTTCAGAATATTAAATTGTTAGATCAAGCTTTAACTCATAGAAGTTTTGGTGCGGTTCATAACGAGAGATTAGAATTCTTAGGTGATTCTATTTTAGGCATGATCATAGCTAAAGAGCTTTATGACAGATTCCCAAAGTGCCCTGAAGGGGATCTTACTCGTATGAGATCAACTTTAGTTCGCGAAACTACTTTAGCGCAATTAGCTCGCGAATTTGGTATTGGAAATTGTTTAAGACTAGGTCCAGGCGAGCTTAAAACTGGTGGTTTTAGACGTGATTCTTTAATTGCAGATGCAGTTGAATCTATCATTGGAGCTATGTTCATTGACGATAACGAGAACTTTGCAAGAGTAAGACAAGTTGTCTTATCTTGGTTTGATTCTCGTTTAGCTACTATCCAACCAAATGTTAATCAAAAAGATCATAAGTCTACTTTGCAAGAATTATTGCAATCTTTACACAAGCCTTTACCAATCTATGAGATTGTTGAAATTAAAGGTACAGACAATGATCAAATCTTTGTAGTTTCAGCTAAAGTTGAAGGTATCCCTGAGCAATTAGGTCGTGGTACCTCAAGAAGAAGAGCAGAGCAAGAAGCTGCAGGTTTAGTGCTTAATATTTTAGAGCAGAACAAGAAATAACTCTTGAAGGATTGATATGACTCATTTTGGTTTTGTTGCAATCATAGGTAGACCTAATGTTGGTAAATCAACATTGATGAATCATCTAATTGGTCAAAAAATTTCGATTACATCAAGAAAACCTCAAACTACTAGAAATCGTGTGATGGGTATCGATACCGATGGCGATTATCAAGTAGTTTATGTGGATACCCCAGGTTTACACCGTGAGGAAAAAAGAGCCATTAACCATTTGATGAACAGAGCTGCTGAAAGTGCTTTAGGTGATGTAGAGTTAATCTTAATGGTGATTGATCCTGCTCACTGGACTGATGACGATGAGATGGCATTTGCTCGTGTAAAACAGTCTCAGGTACCAGTAGTTTTAGTTATCAACAAAGTAGATACTGTAGCTGATAAAGAAACTTTATTGCCTTTAATTGATAAGTTAAGCAAACAAGTTAACTTTAAAGATATTGTCCCTGTATCTGCTTTACGTGGTACTAATCTTCAGATCTTAAAGAAAATTATTCAAGATTCTTTGCCACAAGGCGATCATTTATTCCCAGATGATAGCATCACTGACAGATCTTCAAGATTCTTAGCAGCTGAAATCGTACGTGAAAAGCTCATGCGCCAAATGGGTGATGAACTCCCTTACTCATCAACTGTAGAAGTTGAGGAGTTTAAGGAAGACAAAGGCTTGTTGCGTATTAGTGCCGCTATCCTAGTTGAGCGCGATGGTCAAAAGAAAATGGTCGTAGGCGCAGGTGGTGCCCGTATCAAGATGATTGGTACTGAAGCTCGTAAGGATATGGAAAAACTCTTTGATAGCAAAGTGTTCTTAAAACTCTTTGTGAAAGTAAAGGCTGGCTGGTCTGATGACGTGCGTGCCTTAAAGAGTTTAGGTTATGCTGATTTTGAGGCTAAATAATGCCGGTATCGCTAGATGGTGAACCTGGCGTAATTTTGCATACAAGGCCATACAAAGAGAATAGTCTCCTAGTAGAGTTATACACTCTAAATTATGGCCGTATCAGTGCTGTAACTAAGCTTTCAAAAAAGGTAGCTTCAAGATCTAAAGGTGTATATCAACCTTTTATCCTACTTAAATTGTCATTAAGACAAGGTCGTGGGCAATTGTGGCAATTAAAAGATGCCTTCTTACAAAGAGTTGCCTTTAATTTTGAAGTCCCTAATGTGTTTATAGCTCAATATTTAAATGAGCTTTTATATTACTTAATTAAAACTCAAGAAAGTGATCCTAAACTTTTTGCCTCCTACATTGAAACTTTAGAAGCACTAGAGCATAAACAAGACATTTTAGTTGCTTTAAGAAAGTTTGAATTAGTGTTAATCGAAAGTTTAGGTTATGCACTTAGTTTTGCCGATGAAAATGGGCATGACATTGAGGAAAATTGCTTATATGAGTATTCTCCAACTGTAGGATTTAAGCTTACAGCTGTTGAAACTCGTAATGCAATCAAAGGCTCTATCATCCAACAAATAGAGCGCAAAGAATACCAAAGTCGTGATGTACTAAGTACATTAAAATCAATCAATATCAGCATCATAACGGCTCTTTTAGGTGGCAGAAAACTTAAGAGCAAAGAGTTATATGCTCAATATTTAGCGGTGTAAATTTTTATGGTAACTTTTTATAAACCAGTTAAAAAAACAGTAGAGAAAAAGGCTGTTAAAGTAACTTGTACGGATTTAGATTTACAAGGTAGAGGTGTTGCCAGAGGCGACAAGTTTGTTTACTTTGTGGATGGTCTAATGCCAGGAGATACTGCAAATGTCTTAACTGATTTAGTCAAAGGCAAAATTGCACAGGCTACTATTACTAAAATTATTACTCCTTCAAAAGATAGATTAAAACCAGATTGTGAATTAAGTGGCACCTGCGGTGGTTGTCCACTTTCACATATCCCTGTAAAAATGCTGTTAGATTCTAAAATCGAAGGTATTAAAAGATTATTTTCAAAAACTCTAAATCAGGAATTTTCAGCTCCATCTTTTGCTCATACAAGTGATGCTACAGCTTATCGTCGTGCATGTAGATTTGCTATTCGTGGCGACCATGGCAAATTGTATTTAGGTTTTAGACAAGAAAAATCTCACAACTTAGTTAAAGTAACTAAGTGTGTTACTTTAACTGATAGAATCAATGCAGCTATTGAGCCTTTAAATAAAGTTATCAATAAGCTTGATGGTAAAGCTAATTTAGGTCACATAGAGCTTATCGATTCAGATGGCTTATTAGGCATCTTATTTAGAATTACTAAAACTCTAAGTGAAAAAGATACAGCGTTACTTGAAACTGTTGCTACAAAGTTAAATGCAGTCATCTCTGTAGTTGAACCATATAAAGATCCTTTAGCTATCACTAAAATTGAGACTACTCGTGAACGTATTATTAGTGGCTCTTTAGATTCACTTTATATCAATAGCTTAGGCGTACATATTAAGTGTAAACCATCTTCTTTTGTGCAAGTAAATGCCAAAGTTAATGAGAAAATGCTAAATACTGTATTAGGCATGCTAGCATTAAACTCTGATAGCAAAGTATTAGATTTATTCTGTGGTATTGGTAACTTTACTATGCCAATTGCTAAAACAGGCGCTAGTGTCGTAGGTGTAGATATCGTCTCAAAGATGATTGAGGATGCTAGAAATAACGCTAAAGAGCAAGGCTTATTAAATGCTAAATTTGAAGTAGCTGATCTTGCGGAGTTATTTGAAAATCAATCTTGGGCTAAAGCTCCTTATGATGCGGTGGTAATGGATCCTGGTCGTCAGGGTGCAAAAAGAGCAACTTTGTTCCTAATTAAGAAGAAAGTGAAAAAAATTGTCCTAATTTCATGCAATCCACTAGCAGCTTCTCGTGATACTCTTGAATTGATAAATGCAGGGTATAAAATTGAACAGTGGGGAGTTTGTGACATGTTCCCAAGAACTGCCCATGTAGAAATGATTTTAGAGTTTGTTCTGCAAGATAAAAAAACATCATGAGCGGGATTTAGTATGTTCCGTTCACCAAGGCTATATGAAAGCATGATCTCATTTGGTTAAGAGGAGAGTTAGAAAAGATCTTC
>CACZXZ010000025.1 GCA_902785325.1 uncultured Succinivibrio sp.
TTTAACAAAGTAACAAAAAAGGCAGCCCTTTTACAGACTGCCTTCGCGATAGGTTTTGGTGGTAAATTTTTAGTTAGGAACTGCTAAACTCGGGTAAAAGCTGTACTTCGAGAGATTTTGCAAAGATATATCTCAGTTCGTGATATCTCCGCTAAAATTCCTAAAGAATACTATTATCATGCGCTTTTAAATGGATACTTCTCCTCACAAGAAGATCTCATTGCTCAGTATTCCTCAAACGCAGAAGCTGGTGATGGATATACCGATATCAGATTTGAGTCAATGGACGGTTTAAAGGCTGTAATTATTGAACTTAAGTATACCGATGATCCTAAGCTTATGTCTTCTTTAGCAACTAAAGCAATAGAGCAAATTGAAGATAAGAATTACAAAGATGCTTACATCGGTGATGACGACACACAAATACTAGCCTATGGTATTTGCTTTTCTAAAAAGAATTGCGCTGTCGCTTTAAAAAAGCTTAATAATACAGAAAGTTAAGATGCAAAGGCTTGCTAATGCAAGCCTTTTGTAGAGAAAAGAAAAGCTACTTAAGCCTCTTTCTTTCAGGTGCGTGATTGTTAATAGCAGTATTGATCTGAGCTTTTTGTCCTTCATTTTGTCCTGCACTAAAAGCACTTACTTCTTGATCAGACATTGCTTTATTTCTCTTATGGTAAGTTCGCAACTGAGGATAATTCTTTTTAAGATAAGCGTTAATGTTGTCTGTTTCTTCATCGGTAAGAGCAAGTTCTTGAACCTTTTTAGCAACTTCTAATAAAAAGCCATTTAAGAAAGCTTTGCGCTTATCACTCACCATCTTTTGGAAGAATTTTTTAGTAGATTCATAGTCGTAGTCTTTATAAACATCTAGATAAGCTTGGAATTGCTTTCCAAGATATTCAAGATGAAAGGAAGGTAATTCTAAGTCTTTAGTCTTACTTACGGTTTCGATAATCTCCCCTAAGAAATCTTTATAGAACTTTGGGTTAATACGTTTTATTTGTTCAGTGTAAAAGTCCTGATGTGCAACTTCTAGTAAAGTTTCGCCCCAAACTGTAGTGTTGTAATTTTTTTGAGCTGCAAGGGTATATCTTGCAAGCAACACATAGACATATTCACAGCTAGCTAAAATCTCTTTAGGTCCTACAAAGATTACATATGATAAAGAAGACTTATTAAAGAATGAGAAAGCTTCTACACCAAAGTTTTTACAGATAATACCTAAAAGTAAAGAAGTGCAATCACGAGATTTTAAGCCTGTAACTGGCTCTACTTTAATCTCGGAAATAGAGCAGTCATTATCAAGATCAGATGCCTCAATCTTATACTTTTCCATAAGCTTTTGCGCACGTTGCAGGGCAACAGCAGCTTCATTTGGATTTGAACTCTCTGCTAGGGCTAAAATCTTTTTGATTTTTTCTACTAATTCGTCTTTAGTCATAAGGATCCTCAAAAATTTTTTGAGCATTATACCTTATGCAAAGTGTTAGATAAAAGCAAAACTCTGTGGTTTGTTAAGATGGCGAGGATAGTTTAAAAGCTAAGTTTAATAAGACAGAGGAGTGAAGAAAAATTGCAGAAAAGTAATTAAGCTACGTGTAATAAAAAAGGATTTTCACTTACGTAAAAATCCTTTCTATTCTCATCAAAATGACCTTTGTGTTTTTGATAGCCTTTTTTAAGCTCTTTCTTTTTGTCTTTTAACACGGTAGGTCTATTAAATTCCATCACGTGCATTTGCACGAAATTTCTAACCTTAAGTTTTGTGTTTTTCTTTTTCATTTTAATCTCCTTAAAAATGACTTAGTCACTATAGCATAAAGCCTTTAAATTTGCGCTTTTTTAAGAAAAATTATCGTCTTGCATGTTAGAATAAGCAAGTTTTATTTAAAAGAGTACTTAGTTATGTTTGATATTGATAATATTGTCTTAAAACGAGATGGTTTAACCTCTAAATCTGATTTCCAAAATCTTTTATTGATCAAGGCTTTTATGCCAAATGCGATTGAAGAGTCTGGTACTTTTGTTCATATTATTAATCAAGTCTTTCCTCAAATAGGAGAGCATTATATGTTCGGCATAAATTTATATTTTGGAAGAATGTTTTGTTCTTATGCCGAAAAGACAAATCTTGAAAGAATTGTTGGAAAAGATTTTGCTAAGTATTTTTGTATTCGAGAAGATCCAAATTCTCATTGGGGAATTAGTTATAAATTAGATTTTGATGCAAAATATCTTCACGAGATTAGATCTTCTCTAATTTCCCAAAAGAAAGATTTTTATCTTAATTTATTGTCAATATTCGATAAAATCTGCAAACAATACAGGTACCAAATAGATTACGATACTGTTTTATTTGTTTCTCAAACATCATTTTTAATTAAATTATATTTAGGCACAGAGTTCCATAAGTTTCGCTCTGGTGAGATTGAATCATTACAATCAAATAAGTTTTTTAAATATAATTTTGAATATTTTGCTGATTCTTTAGACTCTATTCCTGATGATTCAAACGTTTTGCTTAATTTTACAAAGGAAAATTTAAAGCAGTTTGATCAAAAACTTTTCAATGTTATTTTTGGCAGAACTTCTTCTGGCTTTAATTTATTTTTTAGAATTATCAAGAATAATGTTAAAAATTTGAGTGATGTACCTATATATGATTACCTTGTAACAGGAACATTGACGGAAAATACACCTTCTTTATTATTTTTGTACGATAGATTTTTTAAAGGTGAATTTGAGAAATGCTATGAATCGATGTTGGCTTTTAGAAAAGCACAAAGAGCCGAAAATAAAAAATACGATTTTGCTGGCAATGAAAAATTCATGCTCGAATATTGCAGAGTAATGTTAAATAAAGACATTGCTACAATGCAAAGAGAGACCAATGCCTATAAAAAGAAAGTTGCAGATACATTTGGTGAAGATGTCTGCGCAGCTCTTTTAGCTATTTGCTCATATCGTTATGGCAGAAAAGATGCTGATTTTGAGGAATTAGCAGAGAGCGTTAAATCTCTTTTTACAAGTACTCAAGCAAATGAACTTTGTTCTGTAGGTCAGATAATTTTCCATACAGCTTGTGCTTACGCAACAAAGATAGATTTCACAAAGTTTTTTTCAAAAGAATGGTTTGAAAATTTCTATAGCAAGATGCCAAATTGCGCTTTAAGACTCTATAAAACATGCGCATCCTTAAATCCAGCTTTAAGAAATGCAAAATATGATGATCTATCAAAAGATTACTTTGATTTTACAAAATTTGTAGATACTGACAGTGTTTGGAAAACTCAAATTGCAAGTTTAAAAGATATCCTAAAGATCAAGAAAATAGAAGACGAAGCTGCTGAGTTAAAAAAAGCTAAATCCAAAAAAGCTCAATTATCACAACACTTAGGTTGGGTGTTTAAAGATGAGAGATCATTACCTAGAAGCTATTTATTTACCATCAATGAGAATACTAAGGAAATTCAAAAAGCTGAATTTTATGATGAGTTGAAGTATTTTAAGGCTAAAAATATACCAGGATATATCTCAGAAAAAGACATGAAGATCTTCATGGGATTTGATCAGATAAAGTACTACGGTAGAAAGACACCTTCAGATGTATATTTTGTGTGTGATAAGTGCTTACCACTGATCGTAGATCATCCTTACGTTTATCTAAAGTCTGAGGATAAGCTTACAAAAGCTCCTACTTTCGAAAAATTAACTGTAAATAATAAGAGTTTGGAACTAGTGGTAAGTAAAAAGGGAAATCAGCTTACAACTCACTTACGTAGTGGAGAATATGGTAACACTGATGGAACCGTTTTCTTTACATTGGATACTAAAAAATTAACTTTAGATATTTATAACTTGAACCCAACTCAAAAGCAGATCAAAAACTTGTTGGGAATTGGTGAGAATACCTACCCTGAAGAAGCCTTAAAAGAGATTATTGCTCTAGGTCGTAGCGGTGAGCTTGAAGTGGTGTACGATATGGAGGCATCTAAGGTTAAGTCTGAGACTAAACCTGTAATGCTCCTATCTACTAATGGCAGAAGCTATTTTGCTAAGGTTAGAGTACAGCCTATTGCTGATGAGAAAGCTCCTTATAAAATCCCAGGATACGGTGAAACCTCAGTCTTCTTTAAAAAGGATGACAAATCAGAGCCAATTATTGCAGAGCGTGATTTTGCAGTAGAAGAAGAGAGCAGTAAAAACTTAATTTCAAAGCTTAAGAAATTAAAAGAGTTCTATGCTGAGAATGACTATGACTTTGAGTCTGACAACCCACAGGATATGTTAGATCTGTTAACAGAGTTAAATTCTCATAAAGAGGACTGCACTATCCATTGGGGCTCTGAGAAAAAGATGTATGTCAAAGGCTCTGTAAGCTCCTCATCTTTTAAGTTAAAGGGTGATCTTAACGGTAATGGCTACTTAACTGTATCAGGTCAAGTAGAACTTAGTGATAAGAGATTTATCTCCTTAAAAGCACTTTTAGCTTCCTTAAAAGATTCTCAAGGTAACTTTATTAAGTTAGATGATGAGAACTATATAGCTATTGAAAGTGATTTAAGACAAAGACTTGAGAAATTAAGTGCACTTACCTCAAAAGGTAAAAAAGATGAGCTTATAGCTCATGCTCTAGCAGGTAACGCCTTACAATCTTTACTTGGCGATGTAGATTGCACCTTCTCTGACAACGTAACTAATTTAATTAAAAAGCGTGATGAGGCTATGGCACTTGAGGTTCAAGTTCCAAAGACCTTATGCGCAGATTTACGTCCTTACCAACAAGAAGGCTTTACCTGGTTATACAGATTGTCACAATGGGGCGTAGGTGCTTGTCTTGCTGACGACATGGGTTTAGGTAAGACTATTCAAACTATTACCACTATGTTAAAGCTAGCATCAAAAGGACCAATCCTCATTGTATGCCCAACCTCTCTTTGTCAAAACTGGGCAAATGAGATTGCTAAGTTTGCCCCTACCTTAAAGGTAAAACGCTTTAGTGAAGCAAGTGATCGTAAAGCCATGGTTGAGGGAATGCAAAAGGGCGAAGTGCTCATTGTAAGTTATGGCTTGTTCGCAATTGAGGCTGAAATCCTAGCTTCTATTAAGTGGGAGATGGCAGTTTACGATGAAGCTCAGGCTTTAAAGAATAGCTCAACCCAAAGAGCAAAGAGCGCAACTTTAATTCCAGCTCACATGCGTCTTGCCTTAACAGGTACTCCAATTGAGAATAACCTTGATGATTTGTGGAGTATCTTCAACATCATCAACACAGGTTTATTAGGTACTAAAAAAGAATTCCACGAAAGATTTGCAGATGTAAAGCAAAACAAGAATTCTAATAGAATTCTAAAGCTTTTAATCAGTCCATTTATCTTACGTAGATTAAAGAATGATGTGCTTGATGACTTACCACCAAGAACCGAGCAGGTAATTAGTATTGAAGGCTCTACTCGTGAAAAAGAATTGTATGAGACTGTAAGACTTGAAACCTTAGAAAAACTTGAAGATGAAAAGTTACCAGTTGCTAAAAACGGTCAGCGTCGTCTACAAATCTTATCTGCTTTAACCAAACTTCGTCAGTTCTGTTGCGATCCTGCGCTATTTAGCGAGGAGCTAAATGTAGGTGACAGCTCTAAGACTCAAGCTTTCTTAGATTTATTAGATGAGGCTTTAAGCGGTGGTCACAGACTACTAGTATTTAGCCAATTTGTAGGCTATTTATCTAAGATTAAACAAGCTTTAGATAAGAGAAAGATTAGCTATCAATATCTTGATGGTCAAACTACTGAAAAGAAGCGTGCTAAAGCCATTGAGGATTTCCAAGCTGGTGAAGGTGATGTCTTCTTAATCAGTCTTAAAGCAGGTGGTCAAGGCTTGAATTTAACTGGTGCTGACTATGTAGTTCATCTTGATCCTTGGTGGAACCCAGCTGTAGAAGATCAAGCAACTGACAGAGCTTACAGAATTGGTCAAACTAAACCTGTAAACGTAGTAAGACTAGTTATCAAAGATTCTCTTGAGGAGAAGATCTTAGCACTGCACGCTAAAAAGCGTGAATTAGCAGCTGACTTCTTATCAGGTACTCAAGATGTTGCAGCTGAGGCTATGAAACTATCTGAAGAAGAGTTATTAGACTTATTAAGTTAAGATAAAAAGGCTACTTTGTAGCCTTTTGCTGTGCTTAAAAAAGCCTAAAAAACATGTAACAACTGTATTTTTTAGTTGTTAAATTGTGCTAAATAAGTGAAAATAAGCGCAATCTTTTTTCCAACATACATAAATTAAAAATGGCAGATAAAAATCAATTAAATGAGATCAATAAGCGCAGAACCTTTGCGATTATTTCTCACCCTGATGCTGGTAAAACCACCATCACTGAAAAAGTTTTACTATTTGGTAGCGTAATTCAAAGAGCAGGTGAGGTTAAAGCCCGTGGCTCTACTGGTACCTATGCTAAGTCCGACTGGATGGACATGGAAAAAGAGCGTGGTATCTCTGTATCTACCTCTGTAATGCAGTTCCCTTACAACAACTGCATCGTAAACTTACTTGATACCCCAGGTCACGAGGACTTCTCTGAAGATACTTATCGTGTGCTTACAGCGGTAGACTCTTGCTTGATGGTAATTGATGCTGCAAAGGGTGTTGAGGATCGTACTCGTAAGTTAATGGAAGTTACAAGATTACGTACCACTCCAATTCTAACCTTCATGAACAAGTTAGATAGAGAAACTCGTGATCCTCTAGACTTGTTAGATGAAGTTGAAAAAGAGCTTAATATCCTTTGTGCACCTATTACCTGGCCTATTGGCTCTGGTAAATTATTTAAAGGTGTTTATCACTTATTAAATGATGAGGTGATGTTATATCACTCAGGTGAAGGCTACCATATCCAAAAAGCTAAGACCATTAAAGGTTTAGATAACCCTGAACTTGATGCGGTGTTAGGTGAGGATGAGGCAAATCAACTGCGTGACGATATTGAGCTTGTAAAAGGCGCTTCAAACGAGTTTGATTTAGAGCTTTTTAGAGAAGGTAAATTAACTCCAGTCTTCTTTGGTACCGCTTTAGGTAACTTTGGTGTGGACTGCATGTTAGACGGTCTTACCAATTGGGCTCCAACCCCACTATCAAGAGTTGCTGATGAGCGCGAAGTAGTGGCAACTGAGGATAAACTTACAGGCTTTATCTTTAAGATCCAGGCTAATATGGATCCTAAGCACCATGACCGTATTGCGTTTATGAGAGTAGTTTCAGGTGCTTATAAAAAGGGCATGAAGCTCTATAACGTAAGATTAGGTCGTGAAATGATTGTGTCTGATGCAGTAACCTTCCTAGCAGGTGAGCGCGAGCAAGCACAAACAGCTGTAGCAGGTGACATCATAGGTTTACACAATCACGGCACTATGAGAATTGGTGATACCTTTACTGAAGGTGAAAAAATCCACTTTAATGGTATTCCAAACTTCGCCCCTGAATTGTTCCGTCGCATTCACTTAAATGATCCTTTAAAGCAAAAGCAATTGCTAAAAGGTTTAATGCAGTTATCTGAAGAAGGTGCTGTACAGGTATTTAGACCAATCATCAACAACGATTTGATTGTAGGTGCTGTAGGTGTCTTACAGTTTGACGTGGTGGTATCTCGTCTAAAGCATGAATACAACGTGGATGCTAAGTACGAATCTGTAGCAGTTACTACTGCTCGTTGGTTATCAAGTGACGATCCTAAAGCTTTAGAGGAAATTCAAAATAAAGTTCCTCAATCTATCGCTTTAGATGGTGGTGACAACTTAACCTTCCTTGCAACCTCTAACGTAAATCTAAGCTTAAATCAGGAGCGTTATCCTAAAGTTAAGTTTAGTGCTACAAGAGAGCACTAATGTTTATTGATGCACACTTGCATGTAGGGATGTTTTTGGATATCAAAAGTCTCACAGAGTGTGCATCAAAGTATCAGATCTTCCCTATAGCTGTTGCAACTACTTTAAAAGAGAGTAGTAACCTTTTAAAAACTCTAGATAGTCTCAATTTAAAGCTTCCTGTCTTTGTAGGTATCCATCCTTGGTATCTAACACAAGAACAGTTTGATGAAACTTTAATGGAAAACCTTTTAAAAGACAAAAGAGTAGTAGGTATTGGTGAGTGTGGCTTAGATGGAAAGATAGCTACTCCACTTGATACTCAACTTTCGGTATTAGAGCAACACTTAGAGTTTGCAAAGCATTATCAAAAGCCTGTCAATTTACATATTCGCTCATGCCATGGGCAACTTACAAAAGCTTTAAAAAAGTATCAAGGCTTTTTAAGTGGTATGATTCATAACACGACATTTTCATATGAAGTATGTAAAAACTACTTAGATTTAGGCTTTAAGTTATCCTTTGGACACCACATTCTCTTTAATCAGGACAAATTAAATCAAGTGCTAAAAAAGGTAGGACTTGATAATATAGTATTAGAAACTGATTTTGATTATGTGCATACAGGCTTGTATGATCCAAGTTTAATTATCAAAGAATATGAGTATTTAAGTGCAATAAGCTCTTGTGAATTATCAAAGCTTCAAGAGCAACTTTGCACTAACGTAAGTAATTTAATAGGAACCTTAAATGAGTTTAATTTATATTGTTAAAAAAGATGCTAATTTTAATGTAGATGAGGCTATTGCAAAGGTAAGTGAAACTACAGGACTTACTCTTACCAAAATAAACTCAGGCTCTTTAAATGCTCATATTGCTGTATTGTGCAAAACTGATGCTGCTAATGCTCATGAGCTTTGTAAGCAAGCTGTGTTAGATCATAAGTTTGATTTTGATGTATTTGCATCAAACAGCTTCCCAACCTTAAAAGAAAAAGGTGAAATCTGTTTAGATATGGATATGACCTCCGTACAAATTGAAGGTATTGATGAGATTGCCCGTCGTTTAAACGTATTTGATAAAGTATCAGAAATTACCTCTAAAGCTATGCATGGTGGTTTAGATTTTGCTCAATCTTTAACTTTACGTGTCTCCATGTTGAAAGATGGCTCTGCCTCTGTAATTGAAGACGTTAAAAAGATCATGCGTGAAACAGACGGTCTTGATGTATTGATGCAGACAGTAAGTAAAGCATCCTGGGTTAAAGGTATTTGCTCAGGTGGTTTTGAGCAGTTAATTTGCGTGCTTGAGAAAAAGTATAACCTTGATATGGTGTGTGCTAACTCTTTAGAGATAAAAGATGGCAAGTTAACAGGAAAAGTTGACAAGCGCATTGTAGATGCTGAGGTTAAAAAAGAAGGCGTACGTAAACTTCAACAAGAGCACAACATTAAAGATAGTCAAATCATTGTCTTAGGGGATGGTGCTAATGACTTAAAAATGATTGAGGTTGCAGCTTTAGGTATTGCTTATCATGCTAAACCATTAGTTCAAAAGACTGCTCCTTTTAGCATCAATTATTCAGATTTAACTGCAGTTGCATTGTTATTAGAGTTAAATTCTTAAAATGGCAAAAACTAAAAGTATTTATGTCTGCCAAAGTTGTGGCGCTAAATACCATCGTTGGCAAGGTATCTGCTCAGAGTGTAATGAAGCAGGTACTATTGTAGAAACATTAGTAGATACAGCTCCTAATGCTGGTGCAAAGGTTGCAGCCCGTGCTTTAACAGGCTTTGCAGGCTCTTCAGGCACTGGTATTTGTACTCTCTCTAATATTGATTTGACTAAACAGCCTAGGATAAGCTCTGGCTTTACAGAGTTTGACCGCGTTTTAGGTGGTGGTATTGTCCGTGGTGCAGTAGTGTTAATTGGTGGTAATCCAGGTGCTGGTAAATCCACTTTATTGCTACAAACTGTTGCCAAATTAAGCATGCAGCATAAAGTACTTTATGTAACAGGTGAGGAGTCTTTACAACAGGTAGCCCTAAGAGCTAATCGCTTAGGACTTCAAACGCAGAATGTCAAAATCGCAGCTGAAACCTCTATTGATGCCATTTGTCAGATGGCATCAACTGAAAAGCCTGAAATACTTATCGTTGATTCTATTCAAGTAATGCATGTTACAGGCATTGAGTCAGCCCCTGGCTCTGTAAGTCAGGTAAGGGAGGCTGCTGCAGCCTTAACTCAATTTGCTAAAAGATCGTCTGTAAGTGTCTTTATGGTAGGCCATGTAACCAAAGATGGTACTTTAGCAGGTCCTAAGATCTTAGAGCACTGTGTTGACTGCTCGGTGATTTTAGAAGCTGGTAGCGACATGCGTTACCGTACCTTACGCTGTCAAAAAAATCGTTTTGGCGCCGTCAATGAAATCGGTGTCTTTGCGATGACTGATACTGGCTTAAAAGAGGTTAAAAACCCAAGTGCTATCTTTTTAAACCGTAGTGAGAATGTGGCAGCAGGCTCTTTACCTATGGTAACTTGGGAGGGTACTAGACCTCTTTTAGTAGAGCTACAAGCTCTAGTAGATATTAGCCTTTACTCAAACCCAAGACGTTTATCTATTGGTACTGATCAAAACCGTTTAGCCATGCTTTTATCGGTACTACATCGTCATGCAGACTTTGCTTTAGGCGATCAAGACGTGTTTGTAAACATTGTAGGTGGTGTAAAGATTGAGGATACCTCCTCAGATGTACCACTATGTTTAGCTTTAATGTCATCTTTTAAAAACGCCCCTATAGATAAAGGCACCATTGCTTTTGGTGAAGTTGGTTTAACAGGTGAGATAAGACCTGTACCTTTTGGTCAGGAGCGTATTTTAGAGGCGGTAAAGCAAGGCTTTGTGCGTATTATTGTACCTTTTGATAATGCACCAAGAACTAAACTTCAAAATGTACAAGTAATTCCTGTAAAGAGAGTTACAGATTTGTTGTCATTAGTGTAGGAAAAACTCTCTTTGAGATACAAAGAGAGTTTATAAAACTTAAGCCTGTGACACGATAGTGTGAACTAGGCGCAAGGCGATAATTAGTCTATCCTCGTTTTTAAATCTCATCTCTAAGCATTTACCGATGGAGGCAAGATCCTGTTGCAGAGTCTTCATCTTATCCTCATCAAGATCTTCGGCGTACTTATCAGTAAAACGCATTAAGTATTCTGTAGTCTGCTCAATTCTTGGCATTGAGCGGTTAGCAATAGATAAAGAGCGACCTGAAGCATTCTCAATCAATTCAATGATCTTTGGATACAAATCAAAGTGACCGTGAGAGAGGTAGTCAATTAAATGATTACAAAAGTTGGTTACATCCTCATACGATGGGTAGCACACATCGTTTTGGTTTGAGCTTCTAGATAAAGACACATTTAAGATCTTCATGTACAAGAGTACTAGCTCTTGACGTGCCTTGATCATGTCATTGATCCAACCGTACTTGTCATCAACATTTTGTAACTGAGTATTGAAGGATTTACCAAATTCTAATGATGACATAGTAGCCTCCTTACTTTTAATTATTTATGAGTTAAAAGTAACACAATCACAGGCACTAAGTTGTGTTAAAGGTCAAAAATTCGTATGTAATTTAAAGTGTTAGTACAAAATTGAGTATTTAGTCACGAAACAAAAGCAAGGAAAGACTTAAAAGTAAAACCGCCACATTAGTGGCGGTAACTGTTTACAGTTTTGCGATAAGGTTTTGTTGGTAAAGCTCGCGCTTGTAGCGCTTTACAGAAGCTGCAAATGCTTGACGAGCCTTTTGATTGATTTGAATTTTGCGGTTATCTAAGTTAATACGCATTGGGTTTACAGGACGACCATTTACACGAATTTCATAGTGTAAGTGAGGACCTGTTGAAATACCGGTGTTACCAGATCTTGCAATAGCTGTACCTAAACGTACACGCTGACCTGCTTTAACTGACAACTTAGATAAGTGCATGTAAACTGTGGATAAGCCACCTGAGTGACGTAGTACTACATAGTAACCAGCAGAGCGAGAGTAAGCTGCCTTATCTACGATACCATCAGCAGGTGCTTGAATAATAGTACCTGTAGGTAAACCAAAATCTACGCCATTGTGAGGTCTTACGCGTCCTGTTACAGGGTGACGACGAGATGGATTAAATTGTGAGGTTACACGTACTCTTGCATGGAATGGGAAACGTACAAAGGAAGCCTTAGTAGCGTTCATACCGTGCTCATCATAGTATTTACCATCGGCTGGGTTTAAGTAGGAAGCTACTTTACCACTACGAGCTAAATTAAATTCTACAGCTAAGATCTTGCCCTTACCGTGAGAGTCAGAGAAGAGCACTCTCATAGTGTCGCCTGCACGAACATTACGGGAGAACTGAATCTTACCTTTGAACATCTGCAGGATTTTATTGATCTCAGTGTAAGTAATACCAGCTTTATTAGCAGCCTGTGAGAAGGTTTGACCTTTTTCAATTGTAGCTAAAACTAAACGACCACGGGCAGAGGCAGCAACTTCCTTTGGTGCTTCTGTTTGTGCCAAAGCTGTAGCCTTAGTATTATCTTGAGCTTTAACAGGTGTGCTTGCTTTAGCAAAAGCTAAACTTGCAGCATCGTCATCCATTGCAAAGGAATTTAGTTTTTCACGAACAAACTCGTATTGACCTTTGTTGTTTACTTTATAAAAACGTAGTTGCTCAGTTTTAGAAATTGGTTTAATAAATACTAAAAGCTCACCTTTAGTACCTAGTAAGAAGGAGAGTTTATCGCCGATATTAAGCTTATTGATTAAGGCTTTTGAACCACTGTGGCTATCTATGATAGAAACTAGGGTGGATGCAGGAATATTCAAGTCACTAAATAAGCTTGAAATGCTATCACCACTTTGTACGGACTCGGTGATCCACTTTGCGCCTACTGAGGTTACAGTTTCGTCTTTATCAACTTTTTGAGCTAAAGCAGAAACTTCAGAATCTAATTGAGCATCAGCATCAGCTAAATCTACATCAGCTAGAGTATCGTCGTAGTTTTCTAATTGATCTTTATTTGATGAATCAGCAGAGGACTGAATTCCAAAAGCTTGAGCTAAAGGAACTTGCTCATCTACTAATTGAGAGTCATTAGCTGCGATTAAATTAGAGTTAGCATCCTCTGAATCTGTATTAGGAGAAAGGGTACTTGTAGCTAGGGATAGTAATAATGCTAGCACAAAGGTGCTTAAGATAGCTTTACTGTGTTTAGTTGAAAAAGGTCCTTTAAAAGGAATAGCTCCTAGGGCCTCTTTAGAAATGTAGTCTTCAAAAATCATTGTATCGTTTAAGTTATTTTTATAACTACTTTTTTCGTTATTATTCACAACTACACCTCTATAAAAAGCATTAGCTTTAAATGCAAAAAGTTCTGCAAAAGAAAAATCTTCCTTTAGCAAAACTCCATAGTCTGTAGTTGCAGTAGTTAAGGCTTTATTTATTTTTAGTAAATTGTATTATTTTCGTTTTTTAGTATACACTATAATGCGAATAGTACCTTCTTTTATCTGCATTTTTATGCTGTTTTAGTTCCTAAAATTTGAGGTTGCGCATGATTTTTGGTGAAAAATATTATCAATTGTTAAAAAAACTCTCCCCTTGGCGTCAGAGTTTATTTGCTTTAGTTTTAGCTCAAAGACAATTTCCAAATTATGCGTTGTGGTGTGAGGTCAATGAAGTAAAAGGTGGAAAAAACGCCTATCAAAAGACCTTAGATACCCTTTGGAACTTCCACTCTGACAAGTTTAACGAAATAGACTTAGAAAAAACTTTGGATGAGTTTGAACCATATCTTTTAGATGACGAGAAGAATGATTTGTCAGTAGGGGATTTATTCTCGCTTGATGCTACCATTAGTTTATCAGCCTCAATCCTTGCAATCATCCTTCACGAAGGTGAGGAAGCAGAGATGGCAAGTCGTGCTTCTTTAAGTGGTGTGGTGCGTAAAATTGAGCAGGAGTTAGGTGCTGAATTCTCAGATGAAGAGCTTCGTGACATGGAAGCTGTAGATAACGAGGTAAATTTCCAGGTTGAGATACTTGAGTTATTACAAAACGCTAATCGCTCAAGTGAGCTTACCTCAAAGTTAAAGCAATTAGGTTTAAATGAAGGTATTAGTAATATTGGTCTAAGCCTAGACTAATTAGCAAAACCTTCCCAAATTAGAATAACGCCAGATAGGATTGCAACTGAGGAGAAAATCACTTTTACTTTCTTAACTGGCATATTTACAAGTAGGGTAGTACCTAAAAAAGAGCCTGAGAAAGCTGCAATTATCATACAAGGGATCCACTGCCAGCAAATAGTGGTTAAAGCGCCTACGGTAAAGGCTCCTACGGCATTCCAAATAGTTGCCACAAAGATCATGGTATGCATGATGGCAGTCTTTAAATCCAAACCAAACACACCGATTAAAGCGATAGTGGCAAAAAGACCAGCTCCTGAGGAAAGGGATCCTGAGAATAGACCAATCACAAAAAGACAGACACAACCTAGGATAGTTCTTGTAAGGGAGCGATTTTCAATACGGTTACAGCCAAATTCTTTTTTGATAAAAGAATAGCAACCAAAACCTATGATGATAAAGCCTAAGCCTATTTGGGCAATATTAGCAGGTACTGTAAGAATAATGACCGAGCCTAAGACTACGGCAGGGCAACCAACCAAGAGCATAGCTAGTGCTACGCCTTTATCAAAAGTAAAGTAGTTTTTAGTTTTGAACTTTTTACTGATGGCTCCAATACCTAAGAATACCACCGCAACTTTGTGGGTACCTAAGGCAGTACCAAAAGGAAGGCCTAATAAAATTAGAAGTGGGAACTGGATAAAACCAGCGCCTCCTCCGGAGACGCTAGCAAATAAAGTGGCGGTAAAAGTTCCTATAAATAGAATGGTTTGATTGATAACCTCTTCTAACACCACTTACTCCTCTTATTACTTGCGGTTAAGAGCACGCCAAGCAATATCCTTACGATAGAACATGCCATCAAAATGAATATTGTTGATGTGGGCATAAGCCTTTTCACGTGCCGCAGCTACATCGTCACCTAAAGCAGTCACGCAAAGTACACGACCACCGTTAGTTACGATATCGTCACCAACTTGCTTAGTACCAGCTTGGAATACCTTTAAAGTATCGTCAGTCTTGATATCTAAACCAGTAATTTTATCGCCCTTACGAGGAGATGCAGGGTAGTTGTGAGCTGCTAGTACGATACCGATAGCAGGACGTGGATCATATTTAATATCTACACCCTTTAAGCCACCATTCTCGCATGCCTTTAAGCATAGCTCTACAAGATCTGACTGCATTCTTAACATGATTGGTTGAGTTTCAGGATCACCAAAACGGCAGTTGAACTCAACTACACGAGGATCACCATTCTTATCAATCATTAAGCCTGCGTATAAGAAGCCACGGTAAGGAATACCGTCATCAGCCATACCCTTTAAGGTAGGATTGATGATTCTATCCATAACCTTTTTATAAACTTCATCGGTTACTACAGGAGCTGGAGAGTATGCACCCATACCACCAGTGTTAGGACCTGTATCACCATCGCCTACACGCTTGTGATCTTGAGAGGTTGCCATTGGAAGAGCATTTATAGTATCGCTCATCACGATGAAGGAAGCTTCCTCACCTTCCATGAACTCTTCAACTACTACAGATGCTGAAGCATCACCAAATTGATGATCATCAAGCATGTTGTGTACAGCATCAATAGCCTCTTGTAAAGTCATAGCCACTACTACGCCTTTACCTGCAGCTAAACCGTCAGCCTTAATTACGATAGGAGCACCCATCTTTTCAATATAAGCTACAGCTTCATCAGTTTTAGTAAATACTTGATAAGCTGCAGTTGGAATATTGTGACGCTTTAAGAAATCTTTAGTAAAAGATTTAGAGCCTTCTAATTGAGCACCTGCTTTTGAAGGTCCAAAAATCTTTAAACCTTCTTTTTCAAAGGCATCAACTACACCGTCAACAAGTGGAGCTTCAGGACCTACGATGGTAAGACCAATTTGCTCTTTTTTAGCAAAATCAACTAAACCTTGAATATCACTTACACAGATATTCACGTTTTCCATCTTGTCCTCTTTTGCAGTACCTGGGTTACCAGGTGCTACAAATACCTTATCAGCAAGAGGAGATTTAGCAGCACGCCAAGCAAGCGCGTGCTCACGACCACCATTACCAATAACTAATACTTTCATAAAGGCTCCTCTTATTAGTGACGGAAGTGACGCATTGAGGTAAATACCATAGCAATGCCATGCTCATTAGCAGCATCGATAACTTCCTGATCGCGGATTGAACCACCAGGTTGAATGATGCACTTAATGCCAGAAGCTGCTGCTGCATCAACACCATCGCGGAATGGGAAGAAAGCATCAGATGCTAGTGCTGCACCTTCTAGGGATAACTTAGCATCAGCTGCACGTAGGCAAGCAATACGAGCTGAGAATACACGGCTAGTCTGACCACAACCAATACCTAAGGTCTTCTTGTGGTTGGTGTAAACAATAGCGTTTGACTTAGTGAACTTACATACCTTCCAAGCAAATAATAGCTCGTCCATTTCCTCATCAGTTGGAACTCTCTTAGTTACAACCTTTAGATCTTCTTTCTTAACCACTTCAAGATCAGCTTCTTGAACTAGTAAACCACCGTTTACACGCTTGAAGTCATAGCGAGGTTGAGCCTTATTTAATGGACCAGTTTGTAATAATCTTACGTTCTTCTTACGAGCAACTTCAGCAATTGCTTCTTTAGATACAGCTGGAGCTACGATAACTTCGCAGAACTGTCTGTCGATAATAGCTTTAGCAGTAGCGCCGTCTAATTCCTTGTTGAAAGCAATGATGCCACCGAAAGCTGATTCGCTATCGCAGTTGAAAGCATCGTCATAAGCTTTAGTTAAGTTCTCACCTAAAGCTACACCACATGGGTTTGCGTGTTTTACGATTACGCAGCAAGGCTCGTCAAATTGACGAACACACTCAATAGCAGCATCGGTATCAGCGATGTTGTTGTAAGATAATTCTTTACCTTGTAATTGAACTGCTGTTGAGATACCTGAATCGTGAGCATCGATATCAGCATAGAAAGCTGCCTTCTGATGAGGATTCTCACCATAACGCATGCTTTGTAGTTTTACAAAGTTTAAGTTTAAGGTACGTGGTAGGGTAGATTGAGTACCATCAGTGATACCGTAATCTGGAACCTTAGTACCAAAGTAGTTAGCAATAGCACTGTCGTAAGCTGCTGTGTGCTCAAAAGCTGCAATTGCTAAATCAAAACGAGTATTCCAAGTAAGAGATCCTTGGTTTTCATCCATCTCTTTAATTACACGGTCATAGTCCTTGGCGCGAACTACGATTGCAACATCGCGGTTGTTCTTAGCTGCAGCACGAACCATAGTAGGACCACCAATATCGATGTTCTCAATTGCCTTCTCAAGTGGGCAGTTAGGATCTGCTACAGTCTTAACAAATGGATATAGATTTACTACAACTAAGTCAATTGGCTTGATGTTGTGCTCAGCCATAACCTCTTCATCGATACCACGACGACCTAAGATACCACCGTGGATCATAGGGTGAAGAGTCTTAACTCTGCCATCCATCATCTCTGGGAATTTGGTGTAATCAGATACTTCAATTACTTTAACGCCATTTTCAGCTAAAAGTTTTGCGGTGCCACCAGTAGATAAAATCTCTACATTGCGATCTGCTAATTTTTTAGCAAACTCTACAACACCTGATTTATCTGATACGCTGATTAAAGCGCGCTTGATTGGACGTAAGAGTGCTTCCATGTTTAAGTCTAAGCTCCATTAAAGAAAAAACACAAAGGAATGACCTTTAAAAAGTGCGTATATTGTACCAATATATGTGCGTAAAATCGCATTTTTTGTGTAAAAAACTTACAAGAAATGAAGACAATAGTGATGAAAACTTGCAAAGCTTAGGTAAATTTAAGACAGGATAGCTTTTTTAAGTTGCTTAACACTTAACTTTAAGTTTAACAAAAGCAATTGAGTGGAAAGCTTAAAGTAAGGTTGCAAAATACTTTAAACAGTAAAAATTGGTGTAGTTTAAGTCCTTTAAAAGTGGCAAAAAGTAGCTTTTTTAAGCTATTTAAGAAAATTATTTAAAAATTGTATAAAGTTCACAAAATTATAAAAATACTTATAAAACAACAAGTTAACCTTAAACAAAGCTCAAAAGACATATTGTAAAGGCATTTTCAAGCGATTTTTTAAAAAAAAGATCTTCTAATTTGATTTTGTTTTATCTTATACTATCCCTACTTTGTAATGTCTAAGGCGTTGTGTAAATGCCTGCTGCGTATAAAAAGTTTCATTTTTTCATTTTTAATTACTCCTAATAGTTAGGAGTTATGATCTTTAAGGATAGCAAATAATATGAATAAGTCTGAACTTATCGAGCAAATCGCAAAGCGTTCTGGTCTACCATTATCAGGTTCACGTAAGGCATTAGATGCTTTATTAGAGACTGTTGGTGAAGTTTTAGCTTCTGGTGACCGTGTTCAATTAGTTGGCTTTGGTACTTTCAAGGTAACTGAGCGTCAAGCACGTGAAGGCCGTAACCCACAGACTGGTGCTGTTATTCAGATCCCTGCAACAAAGACTCCTTCTTTCAGCGCAGGCGCAGAGTTAAAGAAGACTGTAAACAAGTAATTGTTTATTAGCCTTTATAAAAGACCTATTTCCTAAAGAAATAGGTCTTTGTGTTTCAGCCCTTCAAATTCCTCTCTTAAATTCATATCTTTCTTTTAATCAAGTTTTTCACTTTCTTTTGTTGACTGCGATCATCAAAAAATTACTCAAAATATCCTATTTGTGTCTTAAGTTTCATACTGTGTAAAAAGTTAGTTTAATTTTGTGTAACGTGATGAAAAAACAGTACTTCTATCTAGAAATTTTAAGTTTTGTAAATGATAATACACAAAGATTTTAATAATTAGCCCACATAATCCATTTTATTAACAAAAGGAATTTATTATGGCATTGAGTCAGAAAGCAGGTCACAAAGCAAGCTTTGAAGATCTTGATAATATCCCACGTTTAATGTCAGCTTATTACTTAAACAAGCCTGATATGGACGATCCTGAACAACGCGTAGCATTTGGTACCTCAGGTCACCGTGGCACATCTTTAAACGGCTCATTCACAGAATCCCATATTCTTGCTATTTCTCAAGCAATTGCTGAGTATCGTCAAAAGGAAGGTATTACAGGTCCTTTATTTATCGGTATGGATACTCACGCTTTATCAGAGGCTGCTTTAGCAACCGCTGTTGAAGTACTAGGCGCAAATGGCGTTGAAGTTCGTGTAGAAAAAGATCATGGCTACACCCCAACCCCATCAGTATCTTTTGCAATTTTAAATTACAACAAGGGTAGAACCTCTGGTTTAGCTGACGGTATCGTAATCACCCCATCTCACAACCCTCCATCAAACGGTGGCTTTAAGTACAACCCAACTGATGGTGGTCCTGCTGGTACTGAAATTACTTCTGTAATTCAGGATAGAGCCAACGAGATCTTAAGAAACAACTTACAAGGTGTTAAGCGTGTTCCATATACACAGGCAATTAAGTTGTCAAATGTAAAAGAGCACGACATGTTAACCGACTATGTTGAAGCTTTAGGTGAAATCATCGATTTAGAAGCTATCTCAAAGTCTGGCATCAAGATGGGCGTTGATCCTCTTGGTGGTTCAGGTCTTTACTACTGGGATAGAATTGCAGATCGCTACAACTTAAACTTAAAGGTTGTAAATTATGCTGTTGATCCTACCTTCTCTTTCATGTGTATCGATAGAGATGGCAAGATCCGTATGGACTGCTCAAGCCCATATGCAATGGCTGGCCTAATCAAGTTAAAGAATGACTTTGATATTGCTTGGGGTAACGATCCTGACTATGACCGTCACGGTATTGTTTGCCACAGCGGTTTAATGAACCCAAATCATTATTTATCAGCAGCTATTAACTACATCTACACTCACCGCGACAACTGGCCAAAGAGCGCTATGGTAGGTAAGACTGTAGTATCTTCAAACTTAATGAATAGAGTCGCTGAAGGTTTAGGAAGAAAAGCTTACGAAGTACCAGTAGGCTTCAAGTGGTTCGTACCAGGCTTATTTGATAAGTCCTTAGCATTTGGTTGTGAGGAGTCAGCAGGTGCTTCCTTCTTACGTAAAGATGGTAGCGTATGGACTACTGATAAAGACGGTATTATCGCATCCTTACTATCTGCTGAAATGCTAGCTGTAACAGGTAAAGATCCTTCAGAACACTACAATCAGTTAATTGAGAAGTATGGTCGTCCATACTATGACCGTGTAGATGCTCCTGCAAATCCTGCTCAAAAGGCAGCTCTAAAGAAATTGTCTCCAAATGATGTTGAGGCAAGTGAGCTTGCTGGCGAGAAGATCATTGATAAGCTAACCTGTGCTCCTGGTAATGGCGCTGCTATCGGTGGCTTAAAGGTTGTAACACAGAATGGCTGGTTTGCTGCTCGTCCATCTGGAACTGAAAATGTATACAAGATTTACATGGAAAGCTTCAAGGGTGAGGATCACTTAAAGCAAATCGAAGTTCAAGCTCAAGAAATTGTTAACGCAGCTTTAAAGAAAGCTGGTGTTTAACTTACAAGCTTAAGCTTTAACAAATACCTCCAAATTGGAGGTATTTGTTTATGGGAGCAGTGATTTTATAAAATCTCATTTTATAAAAAGCTTTGGTCACAGAAAACAAAGGAGCATTCATTGATTTGCCCAAGATGCAAAAGTAAAAATATTGCTAAAAATCTTTATGGCAATTTAGGCTTTGATAAAAGAATTAAAGCTTCAAAAAACGTGTGTAAGCACCATGCTTGCCAAAATTGTGAAAGCATCGCTAAGCCAAAGTACTACTGCTATGACTGTAAGTGTGGTTTTAGGACTGCTCCTGTCTTAGTATCTAACCATTGCGTGGAAGCTTTTAGCAAGATTGTCACAGGCATTCATTACATGGTGACAGTGGACATAATTCCTCAGACAAGAGTTAGCTTTGAAAAAAATAACGGACAATACCTATTGTATAGAAGCTTTGATGTTCAAGACAGAGAGTATTATCAGAAGAGGCAAGACACTGAGCTTCTTTTGAATATAACTGCTAAAGAGTGGAGAAATCTTCTGTACGAATTGTTTACTAAATTAAGTGTTCAGAATTGGAAAACTCAATATGATTCTTATGAGCTTAGAACAAAACCATTTGATCGCTTTGGTTCACGCGTACAGTGGTTGCTTGAAATCAATCTTAGCGATGGCAGAACCTTAAAATATGATGGTGATGAACCTAGCACTCCTCTTTTTGCAAAGCTTGATAGATTGTTTGAAACTTATGCTAGTAGGTTTCCAATCCTGTTTGATAGTTAGTAAGCAAAACTAGGCATGCTATTGTGAATAGAACAAAAATTTAAGATGATTTTTTGCAACTTTTTTAAACTCACACAGTCTAACAAGATGTTTGTAAGTTTGAAAATAATGAGCTAGCTCACAATAAGAAAATACTATTTATTTGTAGATTAGCTAAGAATAAGCTACAATTTCAAACATTAACAAAACGACAAAACAAAGGATTTATTAAAAAAATGAATAATAAGTTGTTATTAGCTCTTGGAATATTAGGTACAGTTTCATTATCTGGTTGTACTGTTCTAGAGAACATGTTTAAAGCAGATTCAGTTAGCAACACAAATGCAGAATACATAGGCAAAGCTTCAGAATCATTAGATATCGCAGTTGAGGATTTAGAGCTTTTAGAGAACACTGTAATTCCAAACATGTCTGGTACTACTTACCAGTTAAAGGACAAGGATAACAACACTTATAAGTGTACTATTGCTACTTCATTATTCGGTGGTGATAAGCCAGCTATCTGTAAGAAGAAGGTTGGCAATAAGTGGGAAAAATACGGCGACCAGCACGAGAATGATGAAGAGAATAACGATTCATGGTTTACCTTCACCTTCGGTGGCGGCGAGGATGAGTATGGTAAGAACCCATACCAAAAAGAGCAGGATAGACTTGCAGGTAAGTCAACTCGTACAACAAAGACTAGCAAGAACGCAGGTACTCCACAAGTTATTGCTAACAACGTAGTTGCAAATGAGGTTGTTCCATCAAGAGCTGCTGCTGACAAGCCTACTATCGTATTCACACCTGAGGACGATAAGGTATCCTTCAGAACCAATCCTACAAAGACCTACAATGGTCGTTTCAAGGTTCGTGATGAGCAAGGTCATTCCTATGAGTGTCACTTTGCTAACGTAGGTCAGATTGTTTCTGATACTATCTCAGTATGTACTAAGTTGTACTAATAAAAGTTTTCCTTTTATTGCATTTAAGCCTCAACCTAAAAAGTTGGGGCTTTTTGTTGTTCAATAAATTACGTTCACAAAGCGTTTTAAGGTGTTAAAAATCGCTGATTTCTCATATAATTTACTTGAATACAAGAATAAGAATTTTAATTTAGGAGTCATACGTGGCCAAATATACCTTAGACAATTTACCTATCGTTAAAAGTAAATATAAAGTAATTGCCTTAGATCTTGATGATACTTTATTAAGAAGTGACAAGAGTATCAGTCAAAACACAATTGAAACCCTACAAAAAGCTCAACAACAAGGTTTTTCTATTGCCATTGCTACAGGTCGTCATCCAAAAAGCGCTGTAAAGTTCATGAAACAGTTAGGCTGTTTAAACGATCATTCCTATGCAGTGTGTTTAAATGGCGCGGGTGTAGTGCGTTTATCTGACTATGTTAAATACGATCACCACATAGGTTTTCCTCTTGTTTATAAAGAGACCTTTACAGGGGATAGAGTTAAAAAGATTACTGCCTTTGCCCATGAGCATGGTTGTAAAGTTCATGGTTATTCTGTAACTGAGGGGTTGGTAATTGAAGATCACAACCCACACACTCAACGTGAAATTGATAATGGCTTTGTAGGTTTTAAAGCAATAGACTTTACTAAAGTGCCTGATACTGAGGAGTTTTTCAAGCTTCTAATTGTAGGTGAGAAGGAAACTTTAGATACAGTAAGAGCTACTTTACCTGAGGAGTTTACCTCCTTTTTTAGCGTAGTAAGATCTGAAGCTCACTACCTAGAATTCATTCCAAATCATGCTACAAAAGGAACTGCCTTAGAGCACTTATGCCAAGCTTTAGGCTACACTAAGGACAATGCCATTGCCTTTGGTGATGCTGAAAATGATTTGGCTATGATTAAAACAGCAGGTCTTGGTGTGGCTATGCAAAACGGCTTTGAGATGGTTAAAGAAGCTGCAGATGTTATTACCTTATCAAATGATGAGGATGGCGTAGCTTATTTAGTTAAGAAGTTTTTAGACTAGTATGTTCAAGATTTCAATTTTTAAACATGAGGACGATGCTGATAAGCTTCGTTCTCAATATCATGGTAAGGACAGCTTACCTATTAAAGTATCCATTAAAGTAGCTTTAAGAATGCTTAAACTTTATTGGACCGATAAAGACAGTATCCCTTCATGGATCTTACTTTCCATTATCGTGATTTTAACCTCTGGTGCCATCTATTTAGCTAAAGTCTTTAATACTTGGTATAAAGACTTTTGGGATACCGTACAGCAATACGATTTGCCTGGCTTCAAATATCAACTGATGATGTTTGCTATCCTTGCTACCATCCACGTGGTGGTTTCTGTTTACAACGCCTATTTGCGCTCAAAGCTAGCTATCAACTGGCGTCAGTGGCTTACTAAAAAAGTAATGCATGACTATTTAGGTGACAACACCTACTATAAAATGCAGTTAGAGGATAGAAAAACCGAAAACCCTGATCAGCGTATCAGTGAAGATCTCTCAAGCTTTGTGTCTTTATCTATAAGTCTAATCTTAGGAACCTTATCTGATTTAGCTATGCTTGGTACCTTTGCGGTGGTGCTATGGGATTTATCCTATGCTGTAGATATGACCTTATGGAATGGTTTTGTACTACACTTACCTGACGGGTATATGCTGTATCTTGCTATTGCTTATGCACTTGTAGGTACCATCCTAACCTTTATCATTGGTAAACCTTTAGTACGCTTAAACTTTAGACAACAGCGTTATGAAGCAGATTTTCGTTTCTCCTTAATTAGAGTAAGAGAAAACAGTGAATCCATTTCTTTATACCAAGGTGAACAAAGCGAAGAGCAAATTCTAAAACTTAAGTTTACTGATGTAGTAAAAAACTACGTGCGCTTAATTAAACGAGAAAAGGTTTTAGGCTTCTTTACTTTAGGTTATGCGCAAACTGCAGTGATCTTCCCGATGCTAATTGCAGCTCCTATGTACTTTGCAAAGGTAATTACCATAGGTAGTATCATGCAGATTAGCTCAGCCTTTGGTAAAGTACAGGATTCATTATCTACTGTAATTCAAAGTTTCTCCTCATGGGCAAGCTACAAAGCTGTAGTTGACCGTTTGGCTTTATTCTTTGATTCCATGGATGCAAGCACTCAAATTGAATGCTTAAAATCAAAAGATACAGTAAAAGACTTTGCGCTTGAGCATTTAGAAGTTAAAGATCCTAAACAGGATATCCTCTGGCAAGATCTGTCAATCAACTTAACTAAAGGTCAATCTCTACTTGTAAGAGGTCCATCAGGCTGTGGTAAGTCTACTTTAATTAAGACTATTGCAGGTATCTGGCCTCATGCAACTGGCGATATTCAAATTCCTTCAAAGGACAAGGTACTGTTCTTATCTCAAAGACCATATCTTCCACAAGGTAGTTTATTTGATGCTGCTTGTTATCCTGGTGAAAAACAAGACGAATCAAAAGTGGCAAAGCTATTTGAAGAACTTCGTTTAGATTATCTACTTAAAGATTTACATCGTGAGGACAACTGGTCATCAATGTTATCTTTAGGTGAGCAACAACGTATTGCTATCATCCGTGCTTTATTATTAAAGCCTGATCTTTTAATCATGGATGAGGCAAGTTCTGCTTTAGATGAAGCTATTGAAACTACTGCTTACAACTTAATTAAGCAGGAACTATCAAACTCTATCATCTTAAGTGTTGGACACCGTTCAAGCTTGATTAAGATGCACGACTTAATCCTCCTCTCAAAGGGAAGTGGTAAGTGGCAGCTTGAAAGCTCTAAAGAGTTTGTTGAAGGTTAAAAAATAAGCCCAAACTTTTGTTTGGGCTTTCATATCATTAACGATGCTTTCTTCTATGGTTAGAAGCTAACTTAGCCATACGACCTGTTAACTGTTCAGATGGACCAAACAATGGTCTTTCACCTTTTAAGAATTTATTCTCGTAATCGTCAAGAGCTCTTGTTACAAGCTTATAAAGACCGACTACAGCAATAATATTAGGTATAACCATTAAGCCATTGAACATATCTGCAAGCTCCCACACAAGATTTACCTTTAGGTAAGAGCCAGCCATTAAGAAGCACAATACAATCACAGAGAAGCTATTTACAAACTTGTAGCCAAAAATGAATTTAACATTTTGAACTGCAAAGAAATACCAACCTATGATAGTGGTAAAGGCTGCAAAGAATAGACATAGTGCAACAAAGCCAGAACCAGCAGGACCCATACCTTTAACAAAGGCAGTTTGGGTAAGCTCAATACCTGTCTTAGTACCATCTAAAGATTCTGTAACAAGGATAACTAAAGCGGTAGCAGTTAACACTACGAAGGTATCAATACATAGACCTACAACAGCTGCTAAACCTTGTTCTACAGGGTGTTTTACTCTAGCAATAGCGTGAGCATGAGGGGTAGAACCCATACCAGCTTCGTTAGAGAATAAACCACGAGCAACACCATAGCGAATAGCCTCTTTTACAGAAGCACCAATCACACCACCTGTAGCAGCGGTAGGATCAAAAGCTCCAATGAAGATAGATTCAATGGTTGGTATGATGTGGCTTCCAAAGGTACACATAATGTAGATTGCGCCTAATACATACACAGAGGCCATAAATGGAACCATCTTCTCAGCAAATCCTGCAATACGCTTAGTACCACCAATGAAGATGAAACCTGCTAGCATGATTAACACAATACCAGTGATATGAGTTGGTATTGAGAAAGCTGAATTAAAGGCTGTTGAAATAGAGTTTGCCTGTACCATGTTTCCAACAAAACCTAGGGCAATAATAATTAACACTGAGAACAGTGTAGCCATAGGCTTGCTGCCAAGACCGTGGGTAATATAGTAAGCAGGACCACCAGTGATATGACCTGAAGAATCTTTTGCTCTATATAATTGAGCTAGAATTGCTTCAGCAAAAATGGTTGCCATACCAAAGAAGGCTGCTACCCACATCCAGAAAATAGCACCAGGACCACCCATTGCCATAGCGGTTGCGACACCAGCTAAATTACCAGTTCCTACTTGAGCTGCAATGGCAGTTGCAAGTGATTGGAAGGAGGTCATTCCGTGGTTACCTGCTTTTTCACCGTTGAAGGATAAACCACCAAACACATGTTTGAGGGCACGTCCAAATTGACGGA
The DNA here is from genome assembly GCA_902785325.1 of uncultured Succinivibrio sp. Taxonomy (GTDB): domain Bacteria; phylum Pseudomonadota; class Gammaproteobacteria; order Enterobacterales; family Succinivibrionaceae; genus Succinivibrio. The sequence goes on from CACZXZ010000025.1 coordinate 26,509, forward strand.
TTTGAACAAAGCGTAATTTAAAGGTAAAGAAGATACCTGCGCCTACCAGAACTGGTATTAGACACCAAGGCCCCCAAAGGATGGAGTTGATGTCTGATACGACTTGAGTTAAAGAATCCATTTGATCCTTATTCCTTTTTTCTGATGTTAAAAAAATTAAGCAGCGGATGCTGCTTAAGTCGAAGTGTATTTTACAGAAAAAAGGATGCTAATTAAAGTAAACAAAAGAAAGTTTATTCAATTAAAGCTTACTTAGATAAGTGAGTATCATCATCTTCTTTAGTTACAGCATCTAATTTTGCGTGGAACTTCTTCTTTAAGAAGATAAAGAGGATAACTAAAGCTAAGACACCTAAGATTAAGTAGATAATACCTTGGATGTCGTGAACATAAACCATGAGTAAATCTAGGTTGTGAGCAAAGAAATAACCTAAGTAAACCCATACAGGAACTGAGATTAAGGCTGCTAAGCCATCCATGATAATGAAGGTAAAGTAAGAAATACGGTGGCTCATACCTGCTACAAGGTAAATAGGTGATCTTAAACCTGGTAGGAATCTTGCGACAAACAATAAGCCTAAACCATATTTTTCAAATTTACGTTGAATTAAGGAGAAGCGTTGAGGTGTTACTAATTTACGGAAGGTTTTAATCTTTTGAATTCTATAACCAAAAATTCGTCCTGCTAAGAACATGGTGCTATCACCAAATAGGACACCAGCAAGACCTACAGCTAACATAATATGAGGATCGATGCCTGCATCAAGACCTGAAATTACACCGCCTGATACTAATGTGATATCTTCAGGGACAGGTACACCTAAACCGCATAAAACTAGGAATAAGAATACAGCAGCATACCCATACTCGGAGAAAAATCCCATTAAAAATTCTAGCACTTGTTAAAACCTCAAAATTTTATAAATCAAGCTCAATATAATAGCAGAAAATCACGCTTATTGATTAAATTTGTTGCTAAAAGTGCAGGTGATAAAAATCTTAAAGTATTAAAGTTTAAAGACAAAGTAATTTAAAGCAAAATTACTTTTTGTGATGGAGAAGATCTAGATTATTGATTAAAATAGACTTAAGAATTTTTTGAATCAAAAGTGCTCAATATTAAGGCTAAAATCAATGGCAATAAAATACACAAATCCTTATGGAGATTCTTCTTTTGAATCTTTTAACAAGGAAAATGCCGCTTTCGTCGATAAAACAGAATTTATCAAAGTTATCGATGAATTAGATACCAAATATCCTGTTCTACTAAGACCTCGTCGTTTTGGTAAAACTACTTTCGTAAAAATGCTACTTTGCTTTTACGATATTTCCTATAAAGATAAGTATGACGAAATATTTAAAGGTACCAAAATTCATGAGATGAATTTACCTTCTCATAATACTTATCATGTCATTAAGTTTGATTTCTCTGGAGTTTCTGGAGATAACGCAAAAGATCTTATTTTTAATTTCAACCAAAAGCTCTCAGTTGGTATAAATAAATTCTTAAAAAGATACCCTGACTTTAAGTTTAATAATGACTACACAGGAAGAGCTCCTGCTAATTTTATTGATGAGTTTTTTAAGGCTTTTGATACTCAGTATAAAGATAAATCCTTGTATATACTCATTGACGAATACGACAATTTTGCAAATGACGTATTAAGT